>JASHVE010000534.1 GCA_030039675.1 Acidobacteriaceae bacterium
CCTGATGGCGCTGCAGCCGCAGTCGGAGCATCCGCACGGGCTTGCGGACGAGGACTATGATGCGCTGTTTCCTCCCGGTACGCCAGCGATCTTTGCTTTCCATGGATATCCGTGGCTCATCCACCGGCTCACGTACCGGCGGCACAATCACGATGGATTGCATGTACGAGGCTACAAGGAAGAAGGCACGACAACAACGCCATTCGATATGTGCGTGCTGAACAATATTGACCGCTTCCAGCTGACTTTCGATGCAATTCGCCGCGTGCCGCGGCTGGCTTCCCAGGTGAGCACGGCGGAGCAGTGGTACTCGGAGGCGATTCAGAGGCACCGGTTGTATGTTGCCGAAAATGGCGAGGACATGCCGGAGGTAAGGAACTGGCGCTGGCCGCAGCGGTAGAGCTGATGTGCCGGAGGGGGTTTGTGGATATGCAGAATGCCTGGCCTTGCCTCGTAGCTCATCGGGCGCGGTCTTGAAAGAGGTAAGAGCGGATGCCCTCGTTGCCTGTGCTGGTGTTGAACAGCGGATCGTCTTCCATCAAGTTTTCAGTGTATGAGGCCGGTGACGGTGAACGGAACAAGCTGTTCGAAGGAGCAGTGGACGGGATCGGCACCGATCTGGGGAAGTTCTGGATCAAGGATGCCACAGGAAAGAGGCTGGTAGATCAGACACCGGCTCTGCCCACACGCGCCGTTGCTTTCGAGCTGGTAGCAAAGGCACTGAACTCGGAAGAGTTTCCAACTCCTGCGGCGATTGGACACCGCATGGTGTGCGGGGGACCAACGGTGCTGGAGAACCAGCGCATCACGCCTGAGCTGATCGACGAAATGGAGCGGTATACAGCTTTTGCACCGCTGCACACGCCCATTGCGGTTTATATCATGCGTGAGGCCGCGCGCTTGTTTCCTGGCGTTCCGAACTTCGTCTGCCTGGACTCATACTTTCATCGCACCATGCCGGAGGTAGCGACGCACATGCCGATTCCGGAGGAGTATTCGGCGATGGGCGTGCGGCGATTTGGCGCGCATGGCATCTCCTATGAGTCGATCGTGTATCAATTGCAGCCGAATGTACCAGAGAAACTGATCGTAGCGCACCTCGGTAATGGTGCATCGATCTCGGCGATTCGCAAGGGAAAGTGCATAGATACATCGATGGGGCTGACGCCAACGGGCGGGCTGATCAGCGGGACGCGCACGGGAGACATCGACCCGGGTGTGCTGGTGTTTATTCTGCACAAGATTGCCGAGAAGACCACTTCGGCCGTAGAGGCCGCGAATCAGTTGGAGATCGGTGCGAATAAGAAGTCGGGTCTCCTGGGGGTGAGCGGGGTTTCGAATGATATGCGGGATCTGCGCGAGGCGATTAAGGCCGGCAACGCGAAGGCGCGGCTGGCAGTGGATAAATTTACATGGACGATCGCCAAGTGGATCGGCAGTTTTGTAGCCGAGCTGGGCGGGCTGGACATGCTGGTCTTCACGGGCGGCATTGGCGAGAACGATATCGATTCGCGCGCGGAGATTTGCGCCGGACTGGGTGCGCTGGGCATCGTGCTGGATGCGAAGCGCAATAACGTGCGCGGCCCTGCGGTGATTTCGGCGGAAGATTCGCCGGTGACGGTTCGCGTGATTCCACCTGCTGAGGATCTGATGATCGTGAATCATGTGGTGCGGCTGATGGGCGAATAAAGTGCGGCGTGTGGAATGCCGCTTGTTCTACACTGAAGGGTGAATTAGGAGTCTTTATCCATGCCCGCCACAGCCGCTTCTGCAGCCGTGCAACGCACACCGTCGCCAGCGCTGCGCCGCTTTTCGTGGGGCGTACTGGCTTATTTCATCGCCGTGATTCTGTGGGGTGCGGTAACGCGCGCGACCGGCGCCGGGGACGGGTGCGGGAACCACTGGCCGCTTTGCAACGGCACGGTGATTCAGCACTCGCCAAGCATGGACACGCTCATCGAGTTTACGCATCGCATCACGAGCGGGATTTCGTTCTTCTCGGTTGTCGGTCTGATGATCTGGTCCTTTAAAGCGACAGTGCGCGGACACATGGCGCGGGCAACGAGCGTAGCATCGGTTGCGTTCACATTGGTGGAAGCGATCCTTGGTGCACTGCTGGTAAAGCTCGGGCTGACGGCGCAGAGCCACTCGCCGCTGCGCGCGCCGTATCTTGCACTGCACTTTACCAACACGCTGCTGCTGATTGCCGCGCTTGCGCTGACCGCGCACCTGCTCAGCCGAAGCGAGGGGTATCTGCGGCGCACGATTCGCCTCGTTTCCCCGGTGGGCGTGGCACTGGGACTCATCGTGATTCTGGCGGTGGGTGTAACCGGCTCGCTTGCAGCGCTGGGCGATACGCTCTTTCCCGCAACGTCGTTGAGCGAAGCGCTTCAGCAGGATTTTTCTGCGAACAGCGGATGGCTGGTGCGCTGGCGCTGGACGCATCCGACGATCGCGTTTCTTGCCTGCATTTTTCTGATCTGGATTCTGGTGCGCGCTGTGCAGCGCTCAACACATTGGGATAATCGGGGGCTCTCCGCGATTGTGCTCGTGCTGCTTGCAGCGCAATATGCGCTGGGGGTGTTCGACGTAGTGCTGCTCGCGCCGTTGTGGCTGCAAGTTTTGCACCTGCTCGGCGCCGATGCGCTGTGGTCGGCACTGGTTGTGCTTACTGCGCGGCTTACGCTGGAACCGGTGGAAACGGAAAGCGAGTTAGCAGGTTAGCAAGTTCGCGAGTCAGCAAAAAGGCCCTTGCGGGGCCTTTTATCGTTGGTGCTTCATCTATAGCATTTTCGGAATTACCGTAGACCGAAAGCATGAACTCAAGTGGCTTTTTCAT
>JASHVE010000535.1 GCA_030039675.1 Acidobacteriaceae bacterium
AAGTCAAGGATGCGGGTGAGGAAGAGCAGGCACAGCGCAAGAATTGCCCCGACTTGAATCACAATCGTGTACATCTTCCAGTAAGGATCGTCGAGAGGGATTCTCATCAGAGCTTCGGCGATGCGCAGATGTGCCGTGGAGCTGACGGGCAGAAACTCGGTCAGGCCCTCGACAATGCCCAGGAGGATGGAGAGAATATACGGGCTCAATCGGCCTCCATGGCGCAGTGAGCCTGCGGGCTCTGTGGCGGGGCCGCGCAGGTCTTCATTGCAGTTCGATGCCGTAGACGGGAACGCCCTGGTCGAGTTTGTACACCAGGGCCTGGGCGCGCAAGGCGTAGTCGGAGTCGGCGAAGTGCTGCTTGAGGCGGGCGGCGAGATCGCGCGCGTGGTTGTGGGCTTCGTCGGCCTTTTTGTCGTTGCCGTCGGAGTGGAACATATCATTCAGGACGGCCAGGCGATAGACGGCCTGGTAGAGAGCCTGCGCGGTGCGCGGGCCGTCAGGGTACTCGTCGGCGTACTTCTCGTAGTATTCCGATTCTTTCTCCGGGCATTGCTGCGAGCCCTGCCAGTCGCCGCAGAGCTTGTTGTCGATGAGATCGAATGCGGCCAGCGCGGCCCAGCGCGTGCGCGGATAGAGCTTGATCACCTTCTTCAGATTGTCCTCGTCCATCTGCTCGCGCATGTAGGGGTCTTTTTCGTGAGCGGAGGGACGCGTGGAGGCGTCGGCTTTTTCCAGTTGCCATTGAATGTCGGCGGCACGCCATGCAGCTTCACCCGCAAGCGGCGAGTTGGGGAACATTTCAACCAGCCGGCGGTAAAGCAGGCGGGCGCTCTGCGCAGCGTTTGCCGGCCCGCGCGGATCGGCTGCGAGCGACTCTTCATTGGCGGCGGCGCCCATCACGATCTGGTCGCCGTCGGGGGTGGTCTCTTCGACGACGCCTTTGGCCTCCATCCAGCCGGAGATGGGTGGGGGTGTCTCATCGCTTCCGAACTCGGGAGTGTCCTTTGATCTGTCTTCCACAACGTCGGTATTGGCGTAAACGCGCATCCAGGGGCCGCTTTTTTCAGCAACGACCATCTCGCGGCCGATCTGCACCTTGTCGACTTTTTGCGCGCTCATGTCAGGGGAGATGTAGAGATTGGTGATGCGGAGCACGGTGGCGCGCGGGCCGGCCATCGGTTTAACCGGCTGCTGCGGCTTTTTGTCGGCGTGGAGCGGCAAAGCGGCGCTGATGAGCGTGAGGATGGCGGCGAAGATCGGCCTTCCGAAACCGCGCCGGGGGTGGAAGATTCGTTTTGCGGACCAGCCGACGGATGTGGTCTCCCACCCTTTCGACAGAAAGAAGTCGAAAGGATGGGGCACGGAGTTTTGCGCCAAAGCGATGCTGCGCGAAGCGTTCACAGGCAAAATCATAGTCGAACGACGCTATTTCGGGTATTCGGTGAGCACTTCGGCCAGCAGCGCCGGATCCACATTGCCGCCGCTGACGATGGCCACGGCCTTCCTGTAGCGTGGCAGTTCATTGGAGTGGAAGAGCAGGGCGGCCGTCGTTACGGCTCCGCTGGGCTCGGGGACGAGGCGCGTAGTGGCGACGATGGCGCGCATGGCGGCGCGGATCTCGGCTTCGGTGACGGTGACGATGCCGTCGACGAAGGCCTGGATGTGCGCGAAGTTGCGCTGGCCGACGCTCTGGGTGCGCAACCCATCGGCGATGGTACGGCTGGTGAGCTCAGCCGGCCAGGTGACGATGCTGCCGGTGCGGAAGCTTTCGGCCGTGTCGGCGGCGAGCTCGGGCTCGATGCCGAAGACCTTCGTTTTTGGGCTGAGCTGCTTGACGGCTGTAGCAACGCCGCTGAGAAGGCCTCCGCCGGAGACGGGCGAAAGCACGAGATCGGCGTCGGCCAGCTCTTCCATGATTTCGAGGCCGCAGGTACCCTGGCCGCCGATGATCTGCTCATCGTCGTAAGGCGGGATAACGACGTACCCGTGCTCGTGCACCAGTTCCTCCGCCTTGGCGAGGCGCTCGCTCGAGGCGACGCCGACGTCGACGATCTCAGCGCCCAGCGTGGCTGTGGCGGCGCGCTTGACGGCGGGCGCGTTCGAAGGCATGACGATGACTGCTTTTGCGCCCACCTCGCGGGCTGCGTAGGCCACGCCTTGTGCGTGATTGCCGCTCGAATAGGTGATGACGCCGCGGGCGATCTGCTCCGGCGAGAGCTGGAGAATCTTATTCGCCGCGCCGCGGATTTTGAAGGCGCCGATGGGCTGCAGGCTTTCGGCTTTGAGCCAGATTTCGCGATCTGTGCCGCGGCCGGCTATGCCGGGAAAGGGCGCGCGCACAAGCGGCGTTTTGAATGCGATGGGCGCGATGCGCGCTGCTGCCGCGCGGATTTCGTCAATAGAGACGAGGTTTTGGGAGACGAGAGTTTGTTGTGCGGTTGGCATGGTGGTGACGAGGTATCCCACCCTAGCCGCAAAAACAAAGACGCGGCGAGGGTGGGGCACCCGACTTTCCAGTATCGCCGATGCGGGCGGGCAGGAAAAAGCGGCAGCCGAAGCTGCCGCCTTCTCCGTTTCTGTGCCGCGTAGTACTAGAAGAACAGCTTGCCGGAGATCTGCAGCTGGCGTGCGCCATAGAGCAGGTCGTTCGTTCCGCTGGTGACGCCGAAGGCGTTGAGGCCTGTGCCGGGGTAGGGCGTGATGCATCCCTGCAGCGCAGAACCGGTCGGGACGCTGGCGCTCGTGTTGCAGGTGGCCGAAGTTGCGCTCGCCGATGTGTAGGCCGAGTAAGTGCTGTTCACGCTGGTGATAATTGTGTGATTGAGCAGGTTGAAAGCCTCACCGACAACCTGAAAAGAAATATTCTCGTGGATCGGGAAAATACGTGTGACGCGGAAATCCACGTTGTTAAATCCCGGCATATAGATGCTGTTGCGGCCAATCTGTGGCGGACGGCCGGTGGTTGCTGAGCCCGAACTGGAGCTCATCGCGCCGCCATAGATGCCGCCTTCGCCGCCGTAACTGGTAGCGCTGGTGTTGCCGCTAAATACGGTTCCGCTCATACCCAGGAAGATGGGCTCGCCGTCGGAGGCAATTTCGTCTCCGGAGAAGGTGAAATCGTCGAGCAGGTATTTGACCGCTTTATTGCCCATCAGAATCTTCGGCTGATAAACGAAGCTCAAGGTGAAGCGGTTGCGGATGTCGATGTCCGAAGGACCATTCTCCAGCCGAATGTTGTTGGGATCGAGCGGCGTATCGCCGCCGTAGAAAGTGCCGTTGTTGCCCTGCACCTGGTCTGTATCTGTAGCTTTGGCCCAGGTGTAGTTGCCGAGCAGTTCCACGCCGTTCTGGAAGGGATGCTTCACCGTGACGGTCATCGCGTTGTACCAGGTGTTGGCCACGCTGAACCCGGTGTTGAAGCTCGCCAGCGAAGTGTTGCGGCGATCTGACGGCAGGTAAACAGGCACAGTGAGCTGCTTGATGAGGTTGTTGTTGGCGTCGAGCACGTTGTAACTGCGCTCGCCGTGGGGCGTCTGGCCGACGAGGTTCGCATCGATGAAGACCGGCAGGCGCATGCCGCGCGTACCCACGTAGCCGATGAAGAGAGATGTTTTGAGCGGCATGGCTTGCTCGATTGATAGAGACATCTCATGAGTGTAGGGCGGGACGAAGTTGGGGTCGAGCCCATGGAAGCTTTGCGTTCCGATGATGGATGGGCCTTTGACGGCAGGAGCCGCGCCGCCGCTCGGGTAAAGTGCGGACGACAACGACGGGCCGGTGGGCTGGAATGGAACGTTCGGATAGAGCAGGCTTGTGCTGGTGCTCGGCACGGTTGGGCACTTGGCGCCCTTCAAGTTGCCAACGGACGATTCGCAGGCAGTGTAGTTGTAGTTGATCTGCACCACGCCATTTTCGACGCGCATGGCATAGTAGGTGCTGCCCTGGTTGAGTGCGGAGAACAATCCGTATCCGCCACGGACCACCGTCCCGGTGTAGGGGCTCCATGAGAAGCCAATGCGCGGCTGCGCCCGGTCCAGGACATTCTTGATGGTCTGGGTGTACTCGGCGGAGATTGGATCGTAGTTGTTGTTGACCAGACCGGGCGCCGGAGTCAGTTGCACATCGTAGCGGATACCGGCGGTGACGGAAAATTTCTGGTTGACTTTCCAGGTGTCCTCGAAAAAGCCGTCGAACATCTTCATCCAGAAGTTGTCTCTGCCCTGCGTGCCGGGCGCCGTATTCACGGCGTCAACGGTCTGTACGAAAGTGTTGTAGTGGAATCCGGCGTAGGGATCGGTATCGCCGCCTTGTCCCTGGAAAGCGTCGAGAATCCAATCCTGGAAGTTTGCGGTCGCTGTAGATTCGCCGTAACTGTAGATGCCTCCGCCCTGGAAGAGATTGATCATGAGCTCGTGCACGATGTTGGCGTCGCCGCCGAACTTGAGGCTCTGCTTGCCCATTTGCTTGGAAAAGACATCGGTGGCCTGAATGCGATGCTCGTCGGGTTCAGCGATGCGCGGCAAGGCGTTGGGCATGCCGAATGTAACCACGCCGGTAGCTACGCTGGGACCGGGTGCGTTCGCTCCCGCAGTTTCCAGGTCGCGGCCCCACTGGGCATGGACCTCGTTGACGGCGGTGTTGGAAACGATCGTTGTAAGGCCACCGACAAGGAAGCGCTCATGATAGTGAGTGGGCGCGTTGGTGCTTGGCGAGCTGTTCGTAAAGGTGTTGGCCGGGCTGTAGCCGTAGGTCTGGTCGAAGTCAGCCCAGTTGAAGTCCACAAAGGCATCGTTTTTGCTGTTGATGTGGTAGTCAACCCGTGGGAAGAAGAGATTTTGCTTTGCGTAACGGGATGGGGGAACATCGCCCGTGCCGATATTGGCTACATTCAGCAAAAAGTTGATGCCCGCCGTGCACTGAGCCGACGAGATATAGGCGGTGGGATTGTTTGCCGGTGGGGTGTAGGTCGAGTTCCCAGCGGTAGGGCATTGGTTCGGCGTGATCAGGCTCGAGTTCGACGAAGAGCTGTAGACGCCGGATGGCGAGAGCGAGATGGAGTTGGTATCGGAGTAGAGCACGCGGCCTACCCTGCGGAAGCCGTCATACGTGAAGAAGTAGAACAGCTTGTCCTTGATGAACGGTCCGCCGATGCTGCCGCCGAACTGGTTCTGCTGGTGGATGGGCTGGGTGAGCAGGAATGAGGTAGCGCCGTTGTGCAGGGCCTGGTATTTGTTGTACGGGTCGAGTGCGTTCAGCGTTGGATAGCGGAGGTAATAGAACAGGTCGCCGTGCAGGTTGTTGGTGCCGCTTTTGGTGATGGCGTTCACCTGCCCACCGGCCGCCTGTCCAAACTCGACAGAGTAGTTCGAGGTCTCCGCTTGGAACTCCTTGATCGAATCGAGCGAATACACATACGGGGCGCCGCTGGCGCGGCCCCGGGCCTCACTGAACAGCATCTGGTTGTTGTTGGCCCCGTCCACGTAGTTCTGGTTGTAGAGGCCGCTGATGCCGTGGAAGCTGATTAATCCGCTGCCGCCGTCCTGGGTGACGTTGGGTGTCAAGAGCACAAAGTCGCTCCAGTTGCGCGCATTTACAGGCAGGTTCGCGACCAACTGTGTGTCAACGACCTGCGAGACCTCGGTCTTGGAGACATCGAGGATCTGGCTGGTTGCGGTGACTTCAACCGTCGCATTCGCGCTGCTCACCTGGAGGACGAGATTGATCGTCAACGTTTGCCCAACCAGCAGGGTGATGCCGGTCGTTTCCACCTTGTTGAAGTTGCTGGCGGTGGCGTCAACCTTGTAGTGGCCTGGAAGCAAAAACGGCGCCGTGTAAATACCCGCGCCGTCCGTCGTAAAGGCGTGTGCGACGCCGGTGTCGGTATCGGTGACGTTCACCTGCGCACCCGGAACGACTGCTTGATTGGTATCAGTAACGGTTCCGGTGATTGCGCCTGCGCCTGCCGTTTGAGCGAACGCGGCGGTGCCGGCGAGTGCCGCGAAGAGTGACATTGCGAGCGCGAAGACAACGAATGATCGGGAAGTGCGCAATTTTCCGTGCATGGTCATGGTCTCCCCCAAAGTTAGGCAAAACGGCGATCGCATTTTCGGAATGACCGAAATGGGATTCAGTAGTGTGATTGAATGCAGCCAAAAAGAGAGAAAGAGGTGCTAGCAGCGGCTGGGAATCTGCTCCCGCAGAAGGGAGATACAACACACTGCAACATGTGAACTTGCTTTAGGAATTTCCGGGTATGCGACCGATGGTGCCATCGTAGCACAGAGCTTACGTGGAAAAGTCAGCAAATTGTCATTGTGAGATGGCGCGTTTTACAAGCTACTCATAGGCCAGCGCGTCGATGGGATCCTTGCGCGCGGCCATCCACGCGGGATAAAGCGCGCCGCAGAGCGAGCCGACGAAGGCAATCAGGGCGCATTTCGTAATGAGCGACCCGTTCATATCCAGATACAGCGTGGGAAATCTGTGCGCAAGGAAGGCCTTTACCGCAAAGGAGAGCGTGATGCCAACCAGCACGCCAGCGACGGCTATCACCGCCGTCTCGCGCAGAACCACGCTCACTATAGCCGCCTGCGAGGCGCCCATCGACTTCAGAATGCCGATTTCGCGAGTACGCTCCAGAACCGATGTGTACATAGACTGGAAGATAACCAGAAACCCGATGATGACCGCGATGCCTATGACGACATCAATGGCGGTATTCAACGCAGGGATGCGGTCGGGAGTCATCAACGAAAGCCACTCGTCCATGGTCATTACCTGATAGTTTTCCATCCCGCGCGCGGCCAGGATCTCGCTTTCGATCAACTTGATATTTTCAGGCCGATCGGCCTTTAGATAAAACGCTGAGGCCCTTCCCTCCGAGCCGATGAGCTGTCCCATCGTGACGATGGAAATGAGCCTGCGTCCTCCCTTGCCGTGAGCATAGATACCCGATATATGGAAAGGATGTTTCAAGACCATGACCGTATCGCCCACGTGATAGCCATGCCCGGAAGCCGCGAATACGTCATCCACGATCATGTCGTAGGGGTCTTTCATCGGCCCTCCCGACAAAAACACGAAGGGGCTCAATTGGCTGTATGTCTTGTAGTCGATACCCCAGAGCACTTCGAGCCCTTCACTCATCGAGAGACTGGTGATGACTGGGGAAGCAACTGCGACATGTGGGAGTTTGTCCAACACGTCCGCGACCTTCACCGAAATCGGCGCTCCACTCACGCCGTTGAAAAAGGTGGCGTTTCCAGGGCGAACAATCAGATCAGCGCCAATTCCGTTATTTAGCCTCTTCTGACCGGTAAGCTGCCCCAGCATGATGGCAATGATGGCCAGCATCATGATCACTTCAATGGCGACGGCCAGTACGCTGATGACCGAGCGCAGGGGGCGATGCAGCAGGTTGGCGAAGACGAGTTTATTCATCGTGGCATCCAGCTCCCAGGCGCTGAAGCGATTCGTCGGGTTCGTCTTGAGTTGACGATACCCGGATCTTCATCCGGCTTTTGCGGAGTCTCAGCTCGCATATTTCCATTAAATGTTTTTCTTTCAATCAGATGACGCGGCAAGGCACAGAGGTTCGAAGGTGCGAAACCGTGCCCTTTCCAAGGGTATCAGTCCTCCCCGGGCTGGACCTTCCGGTCCCCGGCTTGTCAGCCTTGTTATATCGGCCGGTTTCCGAAATGGAATGGTTACCCCAGACTCATGATAATAAAGGGACTACCGATATATTACTTTGACGGGTTACTGTAAGCGGGTTTATTGTGATTGTGGAAATCTCTTGGGGCCATTGAGTCCCGTTTGACCGGCTATGGGGAGTTTTGGCGAAGACCTGCGCACGGAACGCTTGTCTCGTGGCGTAGCTCTGGAAGACATCACGGCCGTTACCAAGATCAGCCAGCGTCATCTGCTTGCGCTGGAACAGGATCGGTTTCGTCTTCTCCCGGGCGGCATTCTGAACAAGGGAATTGTGCGCGGCTACGTGGGAGCACTGGGGCTGGACGAGCGCGACTGGACGGAGCGTTTTTTGAATGCCTACAGAGCTTCAGGACAAGCCCTCGACGAAGAGCATGGATGGACGGCGTTCGCCAGCAACGTAGGCAAGGCGCGCATTCAGCAACATGATGCGGCTGAATTGCGGGTGCGCTGGGTAGGTGCCCTGGTGCTGTTACTTGCGGTGGCGGTTCTGGGCTTCTTTGCTGTGCGCTATTACGGAGTGCGCGCGCACTGGTGGCCGTCGGTCTTGCCGTTTCATGCAGCCTCTGTGATAGGTTACCCCGTACGTGCGGAGCTCGCCCGCATTGTGGCGCCGCTGGGCTGAAAAACTGCATCCCAATGATTGCGGGTGTGCCTGGTTGCAGACTAGACGACACAGTTGGACCGGCAGACTTCCCCATTCACTGCCAGTTTTTGCTCTCGCTGCCCTGGCCCAATTACCATTGGAGGGTTAGTGTCCCAGGGAAGTGAATCTGCCTGCGCGGTGAAATCGCGTACATCGTTAGAGTGAGAAGGAGTTTGAAGTTGAGCGACCGTTTCTTATTTACTTCAGAGTCGGTAACGGAAGGCCATCCGGACAAGATTGCCGATCAGGTCTCCGACGCAATTCTTGACGCCTGCCTTGAGCAGGACCCCTACAGCCGTGTTGCTGCCGAAACGCTGACGGCGACCGGCCTGGTCGTGATCGCGGGTGAGATCACCACGAAAGCTTATGTCGATTTCCAGACCCTGGTGCGCGGGGTGGTAGCTTCGATTGGTTACGACAATGCGCTCTATGGATTTGATTCGAACACCTGCGCTGTAATCTCGAGCATCAACAAGCAGTCGGGCGACATCGCGCAGGGCGTGGACACGGGTGGCGCGGGCGACCAGGGCATGATGTTCGGCTATGCCTCGAATGAGACGCCCGAGCTGATGCCGGCGCCGATCTCGCTGGCCCACAAACTGACGCGCCGGCTGACGGAAGTGCGCAAGAATGGCAAGCTGCCTTATCTGCGGCCCGACGGCAAGAGCCAGGTAACGGTGGAGTACGACGAAAATGGAAAGCCGGCGCGCATTGACGCGGTGGTGATATCGAGCCAGCACTCGGAGAGCGTTTCGAACGACGATCTGCACGCGGACATTCTGAAGCACGTGATCCAGGCGGTTCTGCCGGCGAAGTGGCTCGACGAGCACACTAAGTACCACATCAATCCTACGGGACGGTTTGTGATCGGCGGGCCGATGGGCGATACCGGCCTTACCGGCCGCAAGATCATTGTGGACAGCTACGGTGGCGCGGGCCGTCACGGCGGCGGCGCGTTTTCGGGCAAGGACCCGACGAAGGTGGACCGCTCGGGCGCCTACATGGCGCGGTACATCGCCAAGAACATCGTGGCGTCCGGCCTGGCTGCAAAGGCCGAAGTGCAGCTGGCGTACGCAATCGGCGTGGCTGAGCCGGTTTCCGTGTTGGTGGAGACCTTTGGCACCGGCAAGCTAAGCGGGACTGCGATCACGGAGCTGGTGCGCAAGAATTTCTCGCTGACGCCGAAGGGCATTATCGAGAGCCTGAACCTGCGCCGCCCGATTTACCAGAAGACGGCAGCCTATGGGCACTTTGGCCGCACAGAGCCGGAGTTTACGTGGGAGGCGACCGATAAAGCCGCAGCGTTGGCTGAGCAGGCCGGCGTGGCGGCGGCGAAGGCCAAGTAAGCGCGAGATGAGGTGCCGCCCGTCCGTTCTTTAGGCGAGTGGGACGGGCGGCGCGAGATTGGAGCCTCAGGGGTTGAAGCCCCTGAGGTTATTGTTTGCCGAGTTGCGCCGCGGCTGAAGTTCCGGGCAGCCAACCGTGGGCTCCCCATGCAAGCTCGCCCCGGCGGTATAGGGTGAATTTGAGCGTTCACTTTGCCTGAGGCGTCTCTCCGTTGTAGCATTTTCACGAATGGGCCGGCGTCTTTCCGGTCTACTCCAAGAGGCACTGGACTCCATGAATCGCACGCATTTGCTTGCACGCGGCCATCACGCGCGCAGCTCGGCCACGATCAATGGCTTTACGCTGATGGAACTGCTGATCGTGATCGCCATCATCCTGATCCTGATGCTCATGGCCATTCCGACAATCGGCGTGATGAAGAAGCACGCCAACGATACGTCGGCGATTAATTCGCTGCGGGCCATTACCCAGGCGCAGATTCAGTATGAATCGACCTATCCGGCGAATGGCTATGCCTGCTCGCTGGCGGCATTGGGCGGGGATCCAAGCTCGGGACCGCCGACGCCGCAGGCGGCGCAGCTGATCCAGGCAGACCTGGCCTCAGGGTATAAGTCAGGCTATGTCTTCAACATCACGAACTGCACGAAGGTGACGATCAACAATACCGACCGGATCACCGGTTACACGTTGACCGCCGTGCCGCAGGCCGTGGGCAAGACCGGGGATCGGGGATTCTGCACCGACCAGTACGGCGGCGCACCGAAGTATGATCCGACGGGCGGCACCAACTGCACACAGCTTCTGCAATGAGCTTAACTTGCGCGACGCGGCGTGGTGGCCTGCTGCTGGGGGCCGCGCTGCTGTTGGGGTGCGTCTCTGTGCGGGCCCAGGGTTTGTCTGCGCTGCAACTGGCGCAGCGTGTCGATCGGCACTATGACAGCCTGCACACCCTCAAAGCGAGCTTTTCAGAGAGCTACGCCGGGCTGGGGATGGAGCGCACCGAGAGCGGTACGCTGCTTTTAAGCAAACCGGGACGCATGAGATGGGATTACAGTGCGCCGGTGGGCAAGCTGTTTTTGATCGACGGCAAATCAGCCTACTTTTACACGCCGGGCGACCGGCAGGTGCAGCGCATTCCGGCCAAGGAACTGGACGATCTGCGCTCTCCGCTACGCTTTCTCCTGGGGCACACCGAGCTTGAGAAAGAGATCAGCAATCTGACCGTCGCCGGCGTGCCCGGCGGCCAGTTCCTGTTGAGCGGGCAGCCAAAGGGGCAGGAGAAGCGTGTGACGCGGCTGGCGCTGACGGTAACCGCTGAAGGCACCATTACGGCCATTGAAGTGGAAGAAACCGACGGCGCGACGACCCGGTTTTCCTTCACACATGAGCAGCCAGATGTGACTCTTGCGCCGGAGACATTCCGGTTCACGGCACCGACCGGCGTGCCGGTGGTGGATGCGCTGCCACCAGTGTAACGGCGGCAAGGCTATAGCACGAACTCCTGCTCTAGCTAGCAGTTCCCGAATTGATGTCGACTCTTTGAGCGTCGTGCAAGGTGGCCTTTTCTTGGAGAAAAGGCCACTCAAACATCTTCCTTCGGTATACACAGACTCGGGAACTGCTATAGAAATCTCTCTCAAAAAAGGAGATTCGTCGCAGTCGATATGGGAGCTCGCCGGCGCTGGCGGAGTGTCGCCTACTTGCCCGGCTTGGCGGGAGCGCTGACCGGAGCGGACTTGACGCCTTCGAGCACGGAATGCGAGCCGGTGGAGCGCACGAAGAGAACGACGAGAGCGAGGGAAGTGCACATAAAGATAACGGCCGCCCAGGTGGTAAGGCGGGTAAGCACGTTGGCTGCTGCGCGGGGACCAAAGGCGGTCTGCGAACCCTGGCCGCCGAATGCGCCCGCAAGATCGGCCGAACGGCCCTGCTGGATGAGAACGATGCCGATCATGAACAGGCACACGATCACGTGCACGACGATCACGAAATAGAAGAGAATCTGCATGGAGACGTCTGCTTTCAAAAGCTGATCCAAAACCGGTACATCCCGTAGATCTTTGACCGGCAGAATCTGTGAATCAGCCGAGGAATCTTTGGTGCGGAAGGCGGGACTTGAACCCGCATGCCGTGAGGCGCCACCCCCTCAAGATGGTGTGTCTGCCAATTTCACCACTTCCGCACGGGAAAAAACTGCTTTTCGTTCGATGGCTGACCGGAGCCGATCTTGAGGGCGGATACCGGTGTTTCGCTGCTCTTGACCTTCCAATCCGCTGAAGCGAAAGGTCAGCTTCTCTACGGACAGAAGGGGCAGGTGCAGGCAGCGCATCCTCCTTATGTTATCGTGGCCGGGCACTTACTGCAATGGAAGCAGGACGCGATCTTTCACGCTGCCAGTCCGAGAACGGTCCGTCCTCCTATATGGACGAAGTCACGTTGTTGAGGTGGCGGGAAAAGCCGGAGATGCTTCTGTGCAGCGGGACGCCTTTGATCTGGAAAGGCGAGGTTTTCGCAAAATATTCCGCCTTGTCGAGCACCGGCCAGATCTCCTTTTGTAACAGCTTTTCGATATTCTCTTTGAACCCCGCCTGACCAAACTCGCTCCGCAGCATGGCCGTGAGATCGCTTGTGTCAGAGCAGATGAGCATATAAGCGCCAAGCAGCGGACATTCGTTGAAAGCCTTGAAGTTCAGCTTCTTGGGGTCTTTCAGGACCTTGTTCCCGCGCCGCGTCTCACGATATTCGATGGCGAACTTTGCAAGTACGCGCGTAGCCGTAGCCGCAGATTTGGCCGCGCCAACCAGCGGATCGAGGACCGCGCCGGCGCCCTTGGCAGCCAGCAACGCCGTGCGGGCGCCAAACGCAACCGTGGTGATGCCGGCCTTGGCTACCTGGAACTTCAGCTCGCGGTCGATCAGCTTCTGCACCGCATGAAAGGCCGCGCGGGCGTCTCCAGACTCTATGGCGAACTCGTGACCGCTGTAGGAGTAGGAGTCGTAGGCCTTCTTCACTGCCATACCCCATTGCCCGAGGGCCACTACGCCATCCTTGACGCACGAGACGATGGGAATGAAGTCCAGCACTTTGTCGACGATTTCTACAGCCGATTGCATGCCCATGTCGGCGATCACATCACTCTTGAGCGCATCGAGAGCCTGCACCTGCGTGCCGAAAAGATTATTGACCGCGTCCATTACACCCGCGTTGACGGCCGCTTTTCCGCCGCCGCCCACGCCCGCTTTGGCACTCTTCAGATCCTGCCAGGCCTCGCGAATCTGTATGAAGCTGTCAATGACCCGGAAGGTGATGCGCTTGTCGTCGAAGAGCGTGTGGATCTTCTGAATGCGGGCCCTCTCGATCTCTTCGAGCGCCATTCTCTGTTCCGGTGTGAACTGCGGGCCAAGCTGATCCATCTCCGCTTTGAGCTTGGTGAAGGCCTTGTAGGGAGCATGGTTGCGCTCGCTGGACTCCCAGGCCGCTCCCTTATAGCGAATCCAATTGCGCAGCGCCGTGGCCACTTCCTGCTGCATTTTGGAGTTTGGGGTCGCCGAATAGGCGAGGATGGCGTTGTCGAGAGCCTTTAACGCCGAGCTGCGGGGTTTGAGTTTAACCTCAGTTTGTGCAATCCAATCATGGTACGTGGGGATCATACCTTTGGCCTCCACGCGTCGTAGTGACGCCGTTCTGGGATGAGAGATCGTGACGGAACGCCTCATTCTGGCATGGCCGCTTCACTCGGTCAAGCACCGCTCGTCATCTGTGTATGCGGTTCCAGCTTGCATTTTGTGTTGCGGTCGCGAGGACGGGGTGAGACGTATCGGGCTACGGA
>JASHVE010000536.1 GCA_030039675.1 Acidobacteriaceae bacterium
AGGTCTTCTCGCCGGTCCTGGACATTGCGCGCGATCCGCGCTGGGGACGCACGGAAGAGACGTATGGTGAGGACCCCTACCTCGTGTCGCGGATGGGCATATCAGCGATCAAGGGACTGCAGGGAGACTCTTTCCTGATCGACCGGCATCATGTGCTGTCAACGGCCAAGCACTTTGCTGTATATGGACAGCCGGAGGGAGGCACGAACATTGCGCCAGGAAACTACTCCGAGCGCGTGATCCTGGAAAACTTTTTTGTGCCGTTCGAAGCGGCGGTAAAGGAAGCGCACGTGGGGAGCGTGATGGCCTCCTACAACGAGATCGACGGAGTGCCTTCGCATGCGAGCCACTGGCTGTTGGATAAGGTGCTTAGGCAGGAGTGGGGATTCAATGGCTATGTGACTAGCGACGGCAAGGGCTTAGAGATGCTGGTAACCCTACACCACGTGGCGTCGGACATGGCGGATGCGGCGCGGCAAGGGTTGGCCGCAGGCGTGGACTTCGATCTCTCCAATCCTGCGATTTATACGACTCTAGTACAGCAAGTGAAAACTGGTACGGTACCGCTGAGCGAGGTGGACCGTGCGGTGGTGCGGGTGCTTGAGACCAAGTTCCGGCTTGGGTTGTTCGATCATCCGTATGTCGATCCGGATTATGCCGAGCGAGTGAACAATAGTCCGGAGCACAAGCAACTCGCGCTGCAGGCGGCGCGCGAATCGATCGTGCTGCTGAAGAACGAAAACAACCTTCTTCCACTGGACCTGGGCAAACTGAAGACGATTGCAGTGATTGGGCCGAATGCAGCGGACGTGCACCTCGGCGGGTACAGTCGCGATCCGGGATTCGGGATCAGCGTGCTCGACGGAATCAAGGCGCGCGTTGGCAATAGGGCAAAGGTGATCTACGCGCAGGGATGCGAGATCACTACGGCGCCCGAAGGCTACCAGGGATGGTGGGCGAATGATGTGAAGCTAGTGGACCCAAGCACGCAGCAGGATTCGATCAAGAGCGCGGTAGAAGCGGCGAAAGCGTCAGATGTGGCGATCGTAGTGGTCGGCGAGAACGAGAGTACCAATCGCGAGGCGATTAGCGATCAGCACCGCGGCGATCGCGATTCCCTCGATCTGCTCGGCGCACAGAATGATCTGGTAAAGGCTGTGGTTGAAACCGGCAAGCCGGTGATTGTACTACTCATCAATGGCAGGCCGCTTTCGATCAACTACATTGCGGAACATGCTCAGGGCATCTTCGAGGGATGGTACCTGGGCGAAATGGGTGGGCAAGCGTTTGCGGAAGTGCTGTTCGGCGACGTGAATCCGGGCGGCAAGCTGCCGATCACGTTTCCGCACACAGTCGGTGCGTTGCCGGATTTCTACAACCACAAGCCCTCGCGCGATGCTCGCAGCTATGAGTTCAGCACGCGGCAGCCGTTGTTCACGTTCGGATCCGGGCTGAGCTACACGACATTCAAGTTCGAAAATCTCCGCGTGCAGCCACAGGAGATTCCGATCGGTGGAACGGCGAAGGTAAGTGTGGACGTGACGAATACGGGAACGCGCGAAGGCGATGAGGTTGCGGAACTCTACCTGCACCAGCTCGTGGCCTCCGTGACGCAGCCGGTCATGAAGCTAACTGGATTCGAGCGCGTCACGCTCAAGCCTGGCGAGAAGCGGACCGTGGAGTTTACGGTGACGCCGGATATGCTGCAGATCTGGAACAGGGACATGAAACGCGTGGTCGAGCCGGGTGTGTTCGAACTGATGGTGGGACCTAGCTCGGATCAGACGACTGCGGTGAAGCTGACTGTGGCGTCTGTGAACGGAGCGGGCAAGCCGGTCTCGATGGCACCGGCGCCGCCGGGCTCGGAGTAGGGCGCGAAGAACACATTTGACGTTTGATGAGGGCAAGGTCGCGTCACACTTCGGAACGTGCCTGGCGGCCGGCGACATTTAAGGAGCGCGCAATATGGCTACAGCAGAAACAGTGACAATGACTACGGTCGCCCACTGGATTGATGGCAAATCGTATGTGGCGACCTCGGGACGCACGGGGCAGTGATGAACCCGGCCACCGGCGAACAGATTGCCGAAGTGGTCTTTGCCTCGGTTGTGGACGTGGATCGCGCCGTGGCCGCGGCCGAAGCTGCCTCGCAGGAGTGGCGCTCGACTGCGCTTTCGCGCCGCTCGGAGATTCTGTTCCATTTCCGCGATCTGATCGCGCAGAACAGGCAGCAGCTCGTCGAGATCATCAGCCGCGAAAACGGCAAGACGATGGGCGACGCGCAGGGCTAGGTCGCGCGCGGATTGGAGAACGTGGAGTTTGCTTGCGGCGTTCCGCATCTGCTCAAGGGCGGATACACCGAGCAGGCCAGCCGCGGGATCGACGTGTATCAGATTCGCCAGCCGCTGGCGTTGTGGCCGGCATTACGCCCTTCAATTTTCCCTGCATGGTGCGGTTGTGGATGATTGCGAACGCCATCGCCTGCGGCAACACGTTTGTGCTCAAGCCGTCGGAGAAGGATCTGCGTTCGCCTTGCAAATGCAGTTAGGACTATGGCTGCGGCAACACGAAGAGAGTGATCGACTGTGCCGGGAAGGTATAACTTATGGTGCTGCTCCGGCTTTCCGATTTCACGGTTATAGCAGGCTGCTCGGTGATCGCACTTAGATTGGCGTTGCTGTACAGGTATACCTGGGCACTGGTTATCTTCGATGACAGGCCGGTGAGCGCGAGCGTACTGGTTAAGTCGCCGTAGGTTTTGTTGATAACTACCACGGTCACTGCACCGTCTGTGCTGCGCACCGCTCCGTAAATCGACATGGTGCTCTGGCTTGTGTTTGCGGCGCCGCTGTTCGAGGGTAGAACGGTGTCGCCAAACATCGATTTTTTGCCGTCGTAGTTGCGATAGATTTCGAATGCCTTCATGCCGGGGG
>JASHVE010000537.1 GCA_030039675.1 Acidobacteriaceae bacterium
CTTGGTGCGAAGTAGCGCGCGCGACAAAGCTGGCGAGCAAATTGCCACAGAGGATCAGCGGAAGAAGGTGCCATTGGCCGGTCAACTCCACTGCCATCAGAGCTGCCATCAGCGGAGCATGGGTTACGGCAGCCATCAATAACCCCATGCCGCAGACGGCGAGTGTCAGGGGTTCAGAACAGTGCAGCAAATCGCCCGCCGCGAGACCAATCGCAGCTCCGGTAAAGAGCGTAGGAGTAAATACCCCTCCCACCGTTCCAGTACCCACGCAAAGAGTCGTAGCGGCCACTCGACACGCGAGCAGGCCGGCGATCACGATCACCGTTGCTTTGTTTTGCAGCATCCCGAGCAGGGCGGCATCGCCATTGCCCCATACCTTCGGTTCGACCAGACTCAAGAGACCAACCGCCAGGCCACTCCAAAGCAGAGCCAAAGGCAGACGGCGCGCTGTTTTGGAGAGATGAAGAAGCCTTTGATAAACGGGGCCAATCGCGCCGAAAAAAACCGCCAGAAATGGAACCCACAATAGATCAGGAGTAAAAGGCAACTTCCCTGCTACAGGGAAGAGAGGTCCGGCACCTAACACGGTGCGGCTTACCATCCAGCCGGAGACTGACGCCAACAGCAGGAATGGAACATCGTTCCAGTTCCATTCTCCCAGCACAATCTCTGTAGCGAAGAATAGGCCGGCTAGCGGCGCCTGATATGCAGCCGCGACCCCAGCCGCGACGCCACATGCAACCTGTCGTGCTAGAGATCGGTGCGCGAGCGGCATCCGTCTTCCGACCCACGAGGCCACTGCTGCGGCAAACTGGATCATCGAGCCCTCTCGCCCGATCGCCGCGCCAGTGGCAACGGAGAACGCTGAGGAAAGAGTGCGCCACGCAGTCGGCAGAAAAGGAATGCGCCCATCTCGCAATCGAACGGCTTCAACATATTCTTCGAAACGAGGAACCGATGTGGATAAACGGCGCACCATCCAGATCACAAGGGTTGCTAACGCTGCCCCAACAATCGGTGTAAAAACACGGCGTGCAGGCGTTAGCGTGGCCGCTGCCACCGGCAGCATTCCAGTCTGCTGCACAAAGACCCACTGCAGAAGACGGAAGAAAAGCCGAACCGCAACGCAAGCCAAGCCGCTGACTGCGCCGAGGAGAGCAATCCAGGCTGCGGCCCCCAACCACCCTGTTACTACGCTTTTTGCTGCTTTGGTCTTGGTGAGCGTAGCAAGCGTCATGCCGTTACCCACTCTCCCACGACCTTGGCCACTGGCGTGTCCGTAGCGATTTCACAAACGCATGCAGCAGGTTGACGGAGGCGCTCTTTGAGCGTCGACCCAAGATCGGCAGCTTGCTGGCGAATCTCGGGAACAGCAATGGATTCGAGAAGGTCGCCGAGGCGTGCTGGCCCAAGAGTGAACATGATCTCGGAAGCCTGACCATCGGCGTCGATCAGAGCACCATTTGTTGCGCAATGAAGTCCTGTGCCCAACGGTCCGGAGGTGACGAACTTCCTCGCGAACAGATTTTGGAGCAGCGCCGAAGGAACGCGGCGATAGTTCATGCTCGGACCTGTGCAGTTAATCACCCGATCAGCGTGGAAGCTCTTTTTGCCTTCACGTGCACGAATTGTTACCAGACCACCTGCCGGAGCGATGTCGACTGCATCAAGATGACCTTCTCGGATCTCCAGGGTTTGGTCGCGAAGCTCGGACTCAATGACATCGGCAATAGCGGGCGCCATGCGGTGGCGTACTACATCCCATCTGCGCTGCAAATGACGGCGGAAGCGTTTCTGCTCCTCAAGTGGAAGGCGAAGCCAGAGATCGTTCGTGAGGCTGCGCAAACTGTCGATGGCCGCTCTCCACTCCACCCCGCCGCGAATCGTGGCTCTTAGCGCGCGAAGATATGCGATACAGGTAGCCGGCGTATCGAGAGAGATCGCACTCACATTCTGCGGCGTGTAGTCTTCATGCCGATTCGGAAAGACACCGTGACGCGATACCGCAATGATCTTTCCGCGATGACCAAGCTCCCGCAGCCTCAGCACAACATCGACGCCGGTAAGACCGGTTCCGACAAGAACCACAGTTGCATCTGGTGCCAATCCTTTGTAGGCTGCGGGTGACCATGCGTTGTGGAAATACAACCCCGATTTCGATGCAGCTTTTGCGATTCCCGGAAGGCCGGCGGGATCGAAGTTTCCGGTTGCCAATACAATCAGGTCCGCATGCACTTCGTAACCGTTATCTAGCTTCAAAATGGCCCCGGAGTGACGACGGCGAATATCGGTAACAGTCGCGATCTCATCTTTGAATCCGTTTGTATTGGCAAGAAGCGATCGAATATATCGGCCGAAGATGGCTCGGGGCGCAAAGGTCTTTTCTGTTGCTGTAGCGTCATAGTTCTTTCGTAGCCAGTCAAGGAAATGATCCGGTTGATCGGGTAGAGCGCTGATTTTTCCAGCGGGAACATTAAGAAGGTGGCGCAGGCTTGGCGTCGAATAAGCCAAGCCAAGGCCACGATCGTTCCGTGGGTCGATAATGATGATTCGTGCTGGAGTGTCTCGCTGAATGAGATGGAAGGCCGTCAACGCACCGCTTACTCCTCCGCCGATGATTGCAATGGTCGGAATATCTTCGTAGGAAGCCGTCATACTTCGACATTAGGACGAAGCCCAGACTAATGGAATTCACAAATTCTTATGCCTAATAAGAAGACCTTCGAGTACATTTGCTTATAGGGTATCAGCATTATTACTTGGCCGCGGCCGCTTCTTCTGATCAACACTGAATTTCCAAACGGAGAGGTCGCATGAACAACTTCATCAAACCCGTATTCACGTTGGGACTGGCCGCCGCAGCTTTGGTGGTCTCCACGGTTCCGGCCCACGCAGAGGTGCACTCGAAATCGAAGGAACTGGTAGTGATGGGACCGCGTGATCTGCCGGAGCCGGCGCAAATAAGGGGTAACTCGCTATTCCTTCACGTTGACGGCGCGGGCAGGACGTATCTCTATGTTGAGCAGCAGCAAGGTAGCCGGTTATCAGTCTTCGACGTAACCGATCCGGCTCATATCAAGCTGGCTGTTACTACACCATTATTGGGAGAGGGCGCGTTCGATTTCATTCGCCCTCTCGGCGACAGCGCCGAACTTATCTGCTTTCGCGACGGCCAGAAGGCAGGCGTGCTCGACTTGCGCCACGCAAAGAAGCCCGTGCTTCGTACAGCGTCTGCAGCGGGGCTAGGTACGGTTGAAACTCTGGGGCAGGCGGGCCTTCTCGCCGCTGACGAGTCTTACCAATATGTCCCTGTCGCTGCGCGTGACTACCGAGTGATCGATATCTCTGCAGGTAATCCGAGTATTCTGGCAACTGTGAAAGCAGTAAAGCATCGGGCGGTGAATGACGAAACAGGCACGACTTTCTTTCTTGGCAGCGATGGACTTACGGTCGTACGGCAAATCGATGTCGAGAATGAGCATAAGGTTCGCGAACTGCAGATGTACGGAAATTGACTCAGCTTTCCTGGACATAATACGTTGACTCAAAAGAAAGGCCGCATCGCTGAACCAGGCATGCGGCTTGTTGGCCGTTCGGATCTGCGATCTTGATACATCGCATCGGACTGAGATAAGGTGGAGCGTCGCAGCGACCGACATGAACCGGAAGACCGGCTGGAGGCAAGGGTGGATGAATGATCGTACCGTGAAAGCAGCCGTGGTTCAGGCGACCCCGTTTCTTTTTGACACGCCAAAGACCATCGACAAACTGGCGGAACTGACTAGGGACGCAGCGTCAAGAGGCGCGAAGCTGGTGGTGTTCCCCGAAGCTTTCGTTGGAGGATACCCGAAGGGGCTGGACTTTGGCGCACGTCTGGGGAGCCGAAGCGATGCTGGACGGGAGGAGTTTCGGCGTTATTTCGAAAGCGCGATGACCTTGCCCGGTCCGGAGTGTGACCTTATAAGTGAGGCGGCTCGAACCGCCGGCGTGCATCTGGTAGTCGGCGTGATCGAGCGCAGCGGGGGAACGCTGTACTGCGCCGCGCTGATGTACTCACCGGAAGGCAGGCTGCTCGGCAAACATCGCAAGCTGATGCCAACGGCCCTCGAAAGGGTTGTGTGGGGATTTGGTGACGGCTCTACCTTGCCTGTGGTCGATACCGCAATTGGCCGCCTTGGCAGCGTCATCTGCTGGGAAAACTACATGCCATTGTTACGGATGGCAATGTATGCACAGGGGATCGAAATCTACTGTGCGCCGACCGTCGACGACCGCGAAACGTGGCTTCCGACGATGCGAACGATTGCGCTGGAGGGACGCTGCTTCGTTCTTTCGGCTTGCCAATATCTAACGCGTGCAGATTGCCCCGCTGCCTGCAGCGGAACTCACCAGGATGATCCGAACGACGTACTGATACGCGGAGGATCCTGCATTATCGATCCTTTCGGCACTATTCTCGCAGAGCCCAAATTCGATGGTGAAGTAATACGCATTGCGGAGCTCGATCGGAGAGTCATCGCGCGCGGCAAATACGATCTGGATGTTGTGGGTCATTATGCGCGGCCCGACATCTTCAAGCTCATTGTGGACACCAGCGCCAAAAGCCCCGTGATGTTCGGTAAAGAATGAGTTCTACGCCGAAGAGCGGCTGCGTCCCGTATGCTTAGGGTTTCTACCGGGTGTCCTCGATCTGCCAACGCCTCGCGCTCAGAAATGTGACGGTTTCGGATTCCGACAAGAACTTTTTCTCCTCCGCGGTGCAAGTTGATGTAAAGTATTGAACATAAATCGGGATTGGGCCCCAACGGTATTTTCGCGACTAGATCGGAGCGCGAGCCGTGAGCGAAGATTCAAAGCTGGAGTCGATCTCGAAGTTCCTGACTGGAACGGGCGCTGCTGCTGGCGCAACCCTCCTGACAACGACCGGCTTTCTTGCGGTCAGATCGTACCTCGGCGCGCTTGGCATTCCCGAACACACAGCGATCTCAGTGAACGACTACCTCCAATATGGGGGGCGCATTGTTTTTGTTCTTGCGTTGCAGATCGCTCCCTTGATGGCGTTGCTGCTCTTGGTTGCGGTGCCTGTGGTGCGGTTCATACGCTGGCCGGCGGACAACGCACGCCGAGGGACAGGCCTTTGCATTGCAGTTGTGATCCTCGCAGGCGTTTCGACTGGTGTTGAATTGCATCTTCTTGGGGGCACTGCGGCCAATCCGGGCCCTGTCTTTGCGGCCGGCCGTGTCCGCGTGATTCCAGCGGTACTGAAACTGCAGTTGCTTGCCGTCGAGATCCTTACCGCTGCCGTCCTTCTCGCGATGTTCAATTGGGGCTCTAGGCTCTGGCGCGAATACAAAACGACCCCGGCCCGTAGTGCGCTTTTGCTCGCCGCTTTCCTGTTAACGAGCACGCAAACCTTGTTGCTGCCGCTGTGCTTCGGGCAGATATTCATGGTTCCTCGGTTCTTCGATTTGGTTGTGCTGTCGCGCGAGAAAGACGAACCCCCGCTACAGGGCGTGTTGGTGTTTTCAGACAATGTCGCGCACTTTGTCTTCACTCCCGAAAAGAACCTGGTAGAAGTGCCGCGCGGAAGCGTGAAGGAGATCCGCTATGTGGGGCGCGCAGCGATTCAATGTTTGGCCAAATAGCTGGGCATTCATCCTCGTTCTGCAGTTCAGCGTGCCTGCATGCGCTGCGGAGCTGAAGCTGCAAGTTGCCATGCCGGCGCAGGGGGTGCAACCTGAGAATGTCGTTATTAAGGTGATCGGATCACCCCCTCCTGACGCCGAACTGCACGTCTATGGCCTTGTGAACCACTCTCCCGATCACAATTTCGAAAAGAATCAAGCAGTACAGATCACTTCACTTCGTGGAAACGACATAGCAAAACCGGTAATTGAGGTGCCGATCGGAAAGTTCTCCGATCTTCTTCAAGTGTCAGCCGTCATGACGGCACACGATGGATCGAGCCTTTGCCCGCCTGCTACGCTCTCGTTGGGCTCCGCCAGCGCTGCACAGGATGCGCCGTCTGCGCTGACGCGCCTCGAGAATAGCGCGGGCACTCTACTCGACCGCATTCTTAATCTGTACGATTCCGTTCGTGCGGCTCCCGGCGATCCGCGAGAGGTCTTCGTTGCAGATCTTGTACCGGGCAAAGCTCCATCCGTGGAAAGTCTGGCATTGGAAAGAGCTCAGTATCGCGCTTTAGCGCTCTCTTCGGATGGTGATCGGATCGCTTGGACCGTGGAGGTTCCCGAGGGATTCGAGTTGTGGATCTCGAAGCTGTCGCCTCTGAGTCCCGTTCAGGTTGCCGCGTCACCTGCAAAGATTCTCACACCTGTTTTTGCGGACCAGAGTACGTTGCTGTTCGTTGAGGGATCGGCGCTCATGATCGAAGACTCAGATCGCGCCGGCAAACCGATAGCAGCGCAACTTCCTTTCAAGTCGATCTCCCAAATCTACACGGCGAAGCGCGATGGCGCCGGGATCATTACCATTCTGCGAGCCCGGCGATCGGATACGCCGGGCATGGAGCTTCCTTACGTTTCAAAGATCCGAGCCGATGGCAGCAATGCCGTCCTCATTCCGCTTGCCGAGAGTCCGCTCTTTGAAAGCTATGGCTTATTCGTCGAAGGCGTTCCCTTCTATTTCGCTGGCACTGAGCAGGGCGTTGAAGGAATCTGGTCCTTCGATACCAGTAGCTCGAGTGAAGCAACAAGCGTTTTCAAGATTGAGTCACCGGGGCTGGTCACTCTGTCCGCGAATGGGAAGAGATTGGCATTCGTGGGCAACCAATGAGGTGCATCTATGATGCGTTCAGCCTTCGCAATTCTGGTGTTATTGTCCGCGCACGGGTTATTTCCACAAGATGCGGACAGAGTGAAAGCCGTCGATCTTCAAACCATTCCTCTCTATCTGCCTCGTCCCTCGTTTTGGAGCCATGCTCTTTCGCGGGGCCCGGTGAAATCCGGTAACGCCGAACTGGACGCAGCTTACGTGAGATATCTCAATGGTGACATGTTGAGCGCCCGCGCGCACCTGTACAAGGCCAGATTTGCTCTTCGCGGAGCAGAGACGCAAGACATACGACTGCGCTTGACCTCGCTTGTATGCCTGTTGGATCTCGGCGAGATGACCGACACGTTTCTCATCCTGAAAACTGGCTTTGGGTCGTCTCGCACTGACCTGCCGGACGATGGTTTACTTTCTGCGCGCTGGAAAAAGGCGGGTGGTGAGGATAATGATCCTAAATTGAACGCGTGGATTGAGCTGTTCACGGCATACCAACAATATGCGCGCGGAAATTTGTCGGATGCATTATCCACCTGGCAGAGCATCTTAAACAATGATGCATCTCCTTCCGATGCACGGGGACTGGCTGGCCTGGGTATGCTCGATATCGCCGGCGAAGCCCTTCTCGATGCGAAGAAAAACGGCGTAGCGCCACAGATAACGAAAGAGCAAGCAACGCAAGTCGCGCTTGCAACCAAGATGGTCTTTGGCGAACCTCGCTGGTTCGCCGTGGGACAATGCCTGCTGCTGGAAGCGCAGATCGACTACATTGCGGGAGAGGAAAAAGTTGCATTCGATGCCTTGACGGCAGCGAACAAGTGGTTCGATAAGGATCGCCCTGGATGGGTAGACATCAATCTTATCGGAGCCATCGGCGAGGCGCAGACCGGGAACACAAAGCCGGCCGAGGAGGCGTTAGGCGCGGTCGAGGACGCGATTGAAGATCACCGGGTGCCCGCGGAACAAGTGCAACAGTTGGCCGCATTCGCAAAGAAGCTTCCGGCAATTACCGGGATCGAAGACGACGACCGCACGATCGATCTGAAGCTCGCCGACGCGCGGGACTTCCAACGCTGGGCGGATGCAACTGGAGATCCTCTCCTGCGGCTGATTGCTTTGCGCACGCTCGCGCAGCTGTTGCGGGAAGGTGGTTATTGGACAGACGCAGCCTACTATGCGGCGCTCCAAGAGGATTTGGGAGTTCGCTATCGTGCAGCGGTTCCGTTTGTGAAGCGCCTGCAGATTGCGGCGTTTCTCGACTACGACTTTTTCCGTCAAACGCAGTTTCTTGAGCAACACGATCCGTTTCCAACAGATCTTACCAACCTCGTGGATACGTACATCGCTGGTGAGAAGGGAACGATCACGGCGGCCCTTCAATATGTTCCGAACCAAACGCCAGCGGAAGCAGAAGCCGCGATGGAGAAGAATTTCGCGCCGCTCCGAGAGATTGCGAAGCAAGGCGACGAGGCGCGGGTGAAGTTTCGAGCGAGTATGAAGGCTGGCGACATGAACGGTGCGCGAGATGCTCTCGTCGACTGCGCCAACGCGTTCTTGCGACTTGAGCGTGTCCTTAACATCTGGGGGCCGACGCATTTCATCTCGGCCCCGGAGACAGTCAATCAAACGGTCCTGAGCGGCGGCAAGCGATACAAAATCCACGCGGAGGTCGGAGCGGAGTTTTGGGTGACGGAGCGAAAGCGAACGCAACTTGAGATCGACCAAGACAAGACCTATCTCAATCTGCTTCTTTATGTCATGACCGGTGCGATAGAGGGCAAAGAGCCGCTTGTTACCAATGGTCTGCGGCACGCAATCACGTTCTACGATGAGAACCGTACGAGCCTCGTTCCTCCAGATGATCTCGATATTCCTGCGATGCTGTCTGGGCGAGGCAGCCCATCCAGCTTTTCTTTTCCCGACAAAATGGAGGAGCGCGAGAAGCTGATCGATCAAGCAACAACGGTGCTCAGGAACCGCTACCACGATAAGCTGATTGTGGACTCCGCTGCGGCTGCAGGCTTTGATACAGCCGAGCTGACCAAGTCCCCGACAAAGGAATCGGACGCAGATCGCACGGCGCTTGACTTCTTTGAAAAGAATTTTGTGAAGGTTGACGCGGACAGCCACGAGGGCACACCTGAGGTGAGCAAGACACAGGACGGCGAGATACCTGTCATCAACATCAAGCAGTCCTATAAGTTCGTCTATCAGCTCAAAGACGATTCGGAGTACGTCAAAGCTCCCGCTGCGACACCGGGTGTTGATATGGAGCGGCGTGCGGAAGCTGCGCATCAGGCATGGGCAGACGGACCATCGACTGTGGGCCCGCCGCGGTTGGATCGCCTTCTCAATACGCTTTATCGTCAGGGATTCGCCGAAGGCATGATCGGCGAATTCGCAGGAACAACCCCGAGCGAATTAGCCGCACAGAACTCGGCCTTCAATACGATTCTCGGCGCCGGGCAGATGGCGCTGTCTGCGCAACAGAAACAGGATTTCCGCATGCTGGCAAACCAGCAGGACTTCGAAACCGCGCAGAAATTCATTCAACAGGACGCAACTGCTCGCCAGTTCCTGTTGGCGGTAGTGCAGATTGATCCCAATGCCGGCGATTATCTTCAGCAGGTCCAGGATCTGACCGAAAAATTTCCAACGATTCTGGATGCCTTTGACACCCAATACCAGGGCGACTCAGATATCCGCGAGAATTCGCCGGTTCGTACGTTGGGTAGTGTGGCGAAGATGGGCCTGGCGCCAACCAACCGGCTCCTCCTTTTCCTGCTGCTGGGCGACTCAGCATCGGCAGAGCGACTTGCGCACGAGATGGAAACTGCCGCCAAAGCTCTGACCGCGGACCAATCGACGAGCCTTGCTCTCTATAAAATTGCCACCGGTAATTACAAGGAAGCTGAGCGCTGGCTGAGCTCACAAATTGGCGATGCAAAAACCAGGAATTCGATGAGCGCTTACCAGCTTGAATACCTGTTGGCGCTCTGTTACCGGCGTTCTGGCGACCGTTCTTCCGAGACGAAGGAACTGCTTGCCAGTGTGAATGATCTGGATCGTTTTCGCAGCAGGCTCGCGACCCGTAATGAAGCCACCCAGATACAACCATTACGCCAGATGCTCTATGAGGAGCTTCTGGGCGCATTGTTTTCGCAGCAGCAATACCCCGCCATGGTGGATGCCATACGAAATTACCGCCGGTCGAGCCAGTTGCCAATCTCCGTCCTAGAGCAAGCGCGGAGCCGTGATCCTCAGCTGTACTCCGCCTTGCACGACGCTACGTTTGCATTCGATGTTCTTTCGCGCGACGAGGTGTGGAAGACGGAGGATCTAACCACAATCCTGCCTGCCGATT
>JASHVE010000538.1 GCA_030039675.1 Acidobacteriaceae bacterium
CGGCGGCTGCGGTTCCATATCGAAGGAAACATGAAGCTCGATCCGGCGCCCGAGGAGATTGCCTTCGACACCGTTCTCGAACTCTCGAGCGGCGAGTACAAGGTGAAGTGAGCGATGCGCGAAGAACTGCTTGAATACTACGAGCGCGAGCTGGCCTATCTTCGCCAGCTGGGAGGCAAGTTCGCCGAAAAATATCCGCGCGTCGCGAGCCGATTGCTGCTGGAGCCGGACCGCTGCGATGATCCGCATGTGGAGAGGCTACTGGAGGGCTTCGCTTTCATGGCTGCGCGCATTCATCTGCGCGTGGACGATGATTTTCCCGAGGTGACCTCCGCGCTGCTGGGCATTGTGGCGCCACATTATCTGCGGCCCATTCCTTCAATGTCCGTAGTCGAGTGCCAGGTGGACCCGGAGCAGGGCAAGCAGACTGCGGGGCAGGTGATGCCGGCGGGAACACCGCTTGCGACCAAGCGGTTGGTCGATGGGCAGCCGTGCCGCTTCAGGACCGCATACCCGGTGGAGCTATGGCCGTTCACGGTGAGCGAGTGTGATTGGCGGCAGCCGGAGCGGCTTGCCGATCCGGTGCGCGTGCCTGGGGCGACGGGCGTTCTGCGGTTGCGGCTGCAATGCGCGCGGGATGTGGACTTCAAACAGCTCACTCCGCGGCGGCTGGTGTTTCACCTGACGGGCGAAGTGAACGTGGTGCACACGCTCTATGAGCTGCTGTGCCGGAATTGCCTCTCGATCCTGGTGCGGAATCCGCAGCAGCGGGGCAGCAAGCCGGTGAACATTTCACCCACGCGGCTGCGCGCCATGGGATTTGAGGAGAGCGAGTCGCTTCTGCCCTATCCGAAGCGGTCCTTCGATGGCTACCGGCTGCTGCAGGAGTACTTCACCTTCTCAGAGAAGTTTTTGTTTTTCGAGCTGAGCGGGCTGGAGGCGATTGCTGAAGCAGGTTGCGTAGAGCAGGCGGAGATCCTGTTCTGCATTTCGCGCTTCGATCGGCCCGAGCGCAGCCAGGACCTGGAGACGGGCGTTTCGCCGCGCACCCTGCGGCTGGGATGCACGCCGATCGTAAACCTCTATTCGCAGGTTGCCGAGCCGATCCTGGTGACGCACACCAAGCACGAGTACCAGGTGATTCCGTCGGTGCGACGGCAGGAGACGCAGGAGATTCATTCGATCGACGAAGTATTGGCGTCGAGCACGAGCCGGCGCGAAAGCATTCGGCTGGAGCCGCTCTACTCGTATCGCTTTCAGGCCAGGAAAGAAAGCGCGCGGGCCTTTTGGCATGCGGTGCGCCGGCGCAATGAGCTGGGCGAGCGCGAGCCTTCGACGATGCACCTTTCTCTGGTGGACATCGACGGCGTGCTGGCGGAGCCGAATGCCGAGGTGCTGACGGTGCGCTGCTCGTGCTCGGACTTCGATCTTCCCTCGCGGCTGCCGTTCGGGCTGGAGGATGGCGATTTTGCCGCGGAGGATTACCCGGCCATCAAGCAGATCACCGCACTGCGCAGGCCAACGCCGAGCTACGATCCGCCGCGCGTCAAGAGCCAGCTATGGCGGCTGGTCTCACAGCTTTCGCTCAACTATCTCTCGCTCTCTGAAGAGGGCGTGGCTTCGCTGCAGGAGATTCTGCGGCTGCATAACTTTACGGATTCGTCGTATCTCGAGAATCAGATCGGCGGCATCGTCAGGCTTGGGTCGAGCCCGCACTTCGCCATCATGCAATCGGTGTACGGCAATCTGCCTGCGCGGGGCACGCGTGTGGAGATCGAGTTCGACGAGCGGCAGTTTGTGGGCGGCGGCGTGTATCTGTTTGCCAATGTGCTCGACCGGTTTCTGGGTTGCTACACCTCGATCAACAGCTTCTGCCAACTGGCGGCACGCACCAGCCAGAGAAAGGAGCCGTTGGGCGAATGGCCACCCAAAGCGGGATACCAACCGCTCATCTGAATTCTGATCTGAAAGTGGACGCGCGGTTCGAGCCGGTGCGCCAGATGCTGGAACAGGATCCGTACTGTTTCCGCTTCTTCCAGGCCGTGCGCCTGCTGGAACGCCTCTATCCGCAGCGCAATCCGGTGGGGTTGTTTGTTTCGCCGCTCACTGAAGTCGTGCAGTTCTCGTCCGTTCCCACGCTCAGCTTTCCCGCGAGCGAGATCCAGGACTACCAGCTCTCAAAGGACGGGCTGCCAAAACTTTCGGTCAATTTTATGGGCCTTAGCGCGGCAGTGGGCGTGCTGCCGCACGCGTACACCGAATTTCTGCTGGAGCGGGCCCGTGCGAAGGACCGCGGGCCGGCGGAGTTTTTCGATATTTTCAACCACCGGATGATCTCGCTCTTCTATCGCGGCTGGCAAAAGTACCGCTTCTATGTCGCGTACGAAAGGACCGGCGCCGGCGACGACCTGATCAGCGCGCGGTTGCTCGATCTGATCGGGTTGGGCACAGATGCGCTCACGCGCCGGATGGAGATCGAAGACGAGGCGTGTCTCTACTATGCGGGGTTGCTCTCTGCGCGGCGTCCTACGGCGCAGGGGCTAAAGCAGCTGATCGAAGATTATTTCGACGTACCGGTAGAAGTGGAGCAATTTACCGGAACGTGGCGGCGGCTTCCTCCGCGAAACCTCACATTTCTGCGCGACACAGGAGCTTTTTGCGAGCAGTTGGGCATGGGAACCATTGTGGGAGACGAGGCTTTCGATCAACACGGGGCCGTGACTCTGCGCATCGGGCCTTTAAGCTTCAACCGCTATCAGGAGTTTCTGCCTGGGGCTCGCGCGTATATGGAGCTGCGCGCGTGGCTCCGCATCTACACGAACCGTGAATTCGATTACGTCATCCGGCTTGTGCTCGAGCGCCAGGAGGTGCCACGCATGAACCTGGGCGAGGCCGGGATGAGTGCATCGCGTCTTGGGCTGGTGAGCTGGGTCAAAAACCGTCCTCTTGAGCGTGATCCGGATGAGGCAACGTACCGGATTGTTTAAACGCAACTTTTTGCAGTCAACAAGGGATTCACTGGAGAACTGAAGAATGAGTCTAAATCTGAAGTCACTTATCGGCAAAGTGAATGATGCAACCCGCAGTGCGCTGGAGGGCGCTGCAGGATTGTGCGTGTCGCGCACCCATTACGACATCGAAGTGGAGCATTTTCTCCTCAAGGCAATTGACAGCTCAGACAACGACATTGCGTTTATCCTGCGCCAGTATGGCGTAGACCGCTCGCGGCTGACCACGGAACTGCAGCGAAGCTTGGATCGGCTGAAGACCGGCAATGCGCGGAGCCCAGCCTTCAGCCCGCAGTTGGTGAAGATGCTGACCGAGGCATGGACGATTGCGACCATTGAGTATGACGCGGGGCAGATTCGCAGCGGATTTGCGTTGCTGGCATTGATCACTGACAGCGAGCTGGGGAGGCTGATCCGCGATGTGAGCAAAGAGATTCAGCTCATTCCGCCGGAGGCGCTGCGCAAGGACTTCTTTGCTGTGACGGAGAAGTCACGCGAGACATCGACGGCTTTGGCCGCCGCGGCTCCGGGTGCACCCGCAGAAGCGGGTGCACCGGGACGCGCAGCAGGTGGCAAGACCCCGCACCTCGACCAGTACACGGAGAATCTGACCGCGAAGGCCAAGGCGGGCAAGATCGATCCGGTGCTGGGCCGCGATGTGGAAATCCGCCAAGTGGTCGATATTCTGATGCGCCGCCGCCAGAACAATCCGATTCTTACCGGTGAAGCGGGCGTTGGCAAAACGGCGGTGGTGGAGGGATTCGCGATCCGGCTCGCGAATAGCGATGTGCCGCCGGCGCTGCGCAACGTGCAGTTGCACAGCCTCGACCTGGCGCTGCTGCAGGCCGGCGCGGGCGTGAAGGGCGAGTTTGAGAATCGGCTGAAGGGACTCATCGAAGAGGTGAAGTCTTCGCCGACGCCGATCATTCTGTTCATCGACGAAGCGCATACAATGATCGGCGCTGGGGGGCAGGCGGGGCAGAACGATGCAGCCAATTTGCTGAAGCCGGCGCTGGCGCGGGGCGAACTGCGCACGATTGCGGCGACCACCTGGTCAGAGTACAAAAAGTTCTTCGAGAAGGACGCGGCGCTGGCGCGGCGGTTCCAGGTGGTGAAAGTCGAAGAGCCGAGCGAGAAACAGTGCGAGACGATGCTGCGCGGCATTGTGGCGGCGCTTGAAAAACATCACAGCCTGCGCATTCTCGATCAGGCGGTGTCGGCAACGGTGAAGCTCTCACATCGCTATCTCGCCGGACGGCAGTTGCCGGACAAAGCGGTGAGCGTGCTCGACACGGCATGCGCACGGCTTTCGCTGGGACAGAACACGATTCCGCCGCCGATTGAAGATGCTACGCGGCGCATCGATGATTTGAAGGTGCAGAAGCAGATTCTCGAACGCGAAACCGCCGTCGGAGAGAATCACGCGGAGCGGATCGCCGCGATCGATCAGCAACTGACTGCGGAAGAGGCGTCGCTCGCGAAGCTGAATACGCAGTGGGAGCAGGAGGTCAAGCTCGTCAAGCAGATTCGTGCAATGCGCGACGCGCTTGAGAACGGGCAGGAGACCGTAAAGCCGCTGGAGGAGGGCGAGCCGGAGTTGAAGGCCACGCTGGTCGGGCTGAAGGTGCTCGAAGAAAAGCTGACTGAAGTGCAGGGCGAGAATCCGTTGATTCACGTATGTGTCGATGAGCGGATCGTGGGCGAAGTGATCTCGGCGTGGACGGGCATTCCGCTGGGCAAGATGGTGAAGGACGAGATTGCCGCGGTTCTCGATCTCGACGGGCAGTTGCGCAGGCGCGTCATCGGACAGGATCACGCGCTGGCCGCGATTGCGCAGCGCATCATCACCTCGCGCGCGCGGCTTGACGATCCGAACAAGCCCGTGGGCGTGTTCATGCTGGTGGGGCCGAGCGGCGTGGGCAAAACGGAAACCGCGCTCGCTCTTTCGGACCTGCTCTACGGCGGCGAGCGCAACCTGATCACGATCAATATGTCGGAGTTTCAGGAGGCGCATACCGTTTCCACGTTGAAGGGTGCGCCTCCGGGATACGTTGGCTACGGCGAAGGCGGCGTGCTGACGGAAGCAGTGCGCAGGCGGCCGTATTCGGTTGTACTGCTGGATGAGATCGAAAAGGCGCACAGCGATGTGCATGAGCTGTTTTATCAGGTCTTCGACAAGGGGAACATGGAAGACGGTGAGGGCCGCTCGATCGACTTCAAGAACTGTATCATCATCCTTACGAGCAACGCGGCCACCGACACGCTGATGAAGCTGACAGCCGACAAGGAGACGATGCCGGACAGCGAGGGGCTGGCCGTCGCCATCAAGCCGGAGCTGAACAAGATCTTCAAGCCAGCGTTTCTCGGGCGCAT
>JASHVE010000539.1 GCA_030039675.1 Acidobacteriaceae bacterium
TCAGCGGCGCGCACCTTGGCCAGCAACACATCGAGGGCAAAAGGCTTGGTGATGTAGTCGTCGGCGCCGGCGTCCAGGCCGTGCACTACATCGTGCATCGAGTCGCGCGCGGAGACCATAATGGTGTGCGTGCGCAGCGGAATCTCGCGCAGCTTGCGAATGACGGTGAAGCCGTCCACACGCGGCAGCATCACGTCAAGAAGCATCACATCGTAGACATTGGTTCTGCCCAGCCGTAGCGCCTCTTCGCCGTCGTAGGCCAGCGTAACGGCGTGCCCCTCGTTTTCCAACGCACGTCCCAAGTGGCCCGCGAGACTGCGCTTATCCTCGACAACCAAGACCTGCATAGAAGAATCCTGCGATGGAGCGTAGCGGGAAATTGTGAATTCTGCATGAAAACCATCAATGGCGCCGGTTTCCTAAGATTCGACTTAGACTCCCGCGCCATACTTCTCTGGTCTTTCTCACGCCCGCGTAACGCGGCAGTCCATCGACGACGTTCGCGACAGCCGTCTTGCGGAGATGGCAGGGATTCGATCCATAGGCTCTCTGCGGCATCCGACCCCGTCCTCAACGCAAGTTAGCTCACACCGGAGGATCACGATGAATCACTTGCTTCGTTCGCGCAATCTGGCTGTATCCGTCTTTCTGATTTTTTTCGCACAAGCTGTGCTTTTCGGCCAATCGCTAAGGGCTTCCATCAACGGCACTGTGACCGACGCTTCCAAAGGCGTTGTTCAAGGAGCGCGCATCGTGCTAACGCCCGGCAACGCCGTCGCCACGACGAATAGCTCCGGGCAGTTTACCGTCGAGGGTCTCGCCCCGGGGACTTATACAGTCACGGTGACTGCGGCAGGCTACTCCCCGCTGACCGAGAGCGTGGCTCTGACGGCGGGACAGACTGAAGCCTTCAGCGCCGTACTCCACGTCGGCACTGCCTCGGAGGAGGTCATAGTCTCCGCTGGATCAGGCCCCATCCAAACTACCTCTCAGGCCGTGAATGAAGAAATTACTTCGGCAAACATCGTCAATGTAATGCCGTATAGCCAAATTATTTCGTTGCCCAACGCCAACATCGCCGACGCGGTTGGCCGGCTGGCCGACGTCACGCTCCAACGCAACGAAGGCCAGGGCGAGTACGTTCAGGTGCGCGGACTGGATCCGCGGCTGACCAATGTCACGGTCGATGGCGTGACCGTTCCCGCGCCGGAGGTGGTCGTCGAGCAGGTCGATTTGACGACAATTCCCGACAACATGGTGGCGTCCATCGTGGTCAATAAGACCCTTTCCGCCGATCAGGACGCGGGTGGCATCGGCGGCTCGGTGAACCTGGTCACGAAGTCGGCGGGAGCGCAGCCCTATTTCAGCGCGGAAACAACGATGGGTTACACGCCGATCATGAATACCCGCTACGTGGGTAAGGCGAGCGTGACCGCCGGCACGCGCTTCGGCGCAAACAAACGCTGGGGCCTGGTCGGCGGCTTCGAGGAGGATTACAACGGCGCCGGCATTGATAACATCCAGCCCAGCCCGGACATCAACCCCAACGGCTCGACAACTCCCTATTACGACAGCGACACCGAGCGCATGTATCGCTTCAAAGAGTATCGCTGGGGCTATACTAGCACCCTCGATTTTAAGAAGAGCGAAACCACGAACTTCGCGCTGCGCTTCTTGCTTTCCGATTTCGACGACTGGCTCGACAAGTGGTACTACGAAATCGGCCCCAAGGCCAAGTTCTATGAGTCGGACCAAGTGAGAACCCCGGAAATCGGCAGTCTGATTCTCGATGGCAACCACATTCTCAAGAATTCCTGGGTTCAATGGAGTTCGGCGATCTCCCGCTCCCGCTTCCTGAACGCCGGGGGCGATCCGGTAGCGGAGTGGAGCCCGGTATCGTCCCTGAAGAGCTACGACAAGAGCAACTGCAACTACATCGGAACGCCGACCAGCATCTACCGGCCGGAGTGGTCGACGGGATGCGAGTCGCCCAATGCCAATCCGGCTGACAATAATTTCAATCCGGATAACTATGTCCTCGACTCCTTCCGCACCACCAGCGGCTCGGCCGTTGAGTTGGATTTGCAGGAGACGGCGGGCGTGGGCATGAATTACCACCTCGGCTCGCGCCCGGCAACCCTCCAATTCGGCGGCGAATTCCGCAACGAGCACGCCTTTGAGGAAGCATACACACCTGAATACGATCTCAGCGGCACCGCGACGACCGTAACTATGGCTCCGTTCCTGACAGGGTTCCACAATAACGACTACTATGACGGCACATATTACATGGGGCCTGTCACCGACTGGAACAAGCTGAACAACTACGTCGTGGCGAATCCGGGACAATTCACGCTGGATGAAGGCGCGACCCAGGAAGCCTCGCAGTCAGCCGACTTCGATCTCGTCCAGCACCTCAGCGCGGGCTACGTGATGAACACTATCAATTGGCCCAGATTCAGCCTGCAGACCGGCTTTCGTGTGGAAGCCGTCGAGGTGCGCGCGCTCGGCTACTACGTGAGCACCGACGCCAATGGTAACTGGCTTGGGACTACGCCGGAGACCTCCTCTGAGTCTTACGTCGTTCCCTTGCCCAGCGTGCAGG
>JASHVE010000540.1 GCA_030039675.1 Acidobacteriaceae bacterium
GAACCCGCTCACGTTTTATCAGGCGGACTTCACCACCTGCCAGGGCTGCCACATGGCGCGCTCACCCAATACGCTGCCCGAGGCCGGCGCCAAGAACGGCACATTCGCATCGCATCGCTGGCTCGCGGGCAACACCGCCGTCCCGTTCTATTACGGTTTCGACGAGCAACTGAGGAAGACGATCGAATTCCTGCGCAGCGGCAATTACCTCAACGTGGACATCTTCGGCCTCAAGATCGGCGACAACCCGCGCCTGATTGCTCCGCTCGGCTCGGTTCCCTTCACGCTTCCAGCGGGCCAAACGGTGGAAGCCTGGGTTGTCATCCAGAACAAGAACATCGGCCACTCGCTGATCCCTGAGGTGCGCGATCTCTACGAAGCTTGGGTCCAGTTCACCGTTACGGACTCTCGAGGCTTTGAACTTTACTCCAGTGGCTTCCTGCGGCCCGATGGCTCGCTGGATCCCAGCGCACACAGCTTCACGAATCGGCCGGTTAATTTGCAGGGCGATTTTGTGGATAACCATATGGTGTGGACCATCCACTCCATGGCCTATGACAATACCGTCCAATCCGGTCGCTCGGCGCTGGTGCGTTACCGGTTCGAGCTTCCCACCAACGTCAAGGGTCCGGTCACACTTACCGCGCGTGTCAACTATCGCCACTTGCGCCAGAGTTATCTGAATAACATCTTCGGTCCCGATCACCCGGCTTACCCAGTGGTCGAAATCGCCTCGCGCGCGCGGACTCTCGTAATCGGCCAAAACGAGCCGCGACCCGCGGAGCCCAGCGACAATGCCGACTGGATGCGCTGGAACAATGTCGGTATTGGTCTCCTCGACGAACTTCAGCACCAGGACGCGCTCGATGCCTTCGAACAGGTTATCCGGCTCAATCCCGACTACAAGGACGGCTACATTAACATCGGCCTCGACTATCTTGACTGGGAGAAGTACGACGAGGCCCGCATGCCGCTTGAAATGGCGCTCAAACTGCACCCGGACGATGCCCGTGCCCTTTACTACCTCGCGCTGGTCGAGCGCCGCGCACGCAACTCCGCAGCCGAAGTTGCGGATCTCGAGAAAGTGGTTGCTAGATATCCCGATTCCCGCGACGCCCGCCGTGAACTGGGGATTTCCTATTACCAGCAAGATCGCCCGGAGGACGCGATTGCGCAGTTCAAAGCCCTACAGGCCATCGATCCGGATGACCTGGCCGCGCATTACAACCTGGCCATCCTTTACCGGCGCAAGGGATTCAAGCAGCTTGCGCAGCAGGAAGCCGCGCAGTACACGATGAAGCGCATCGACCCCGGCGCGCCGACCTATTCGCTCGATTACCTGCGCAAGCACCCAGAAATGAACATTGAGAGCTCACCCTGGCATGTGCACTCCGCAACGCCCACCGAGCCTCAGCGCGCCGCTGCAAAACCATAGCAAGGATCTCGCCATCTTGATTTATCGGAGTCTCAGCCGCCGCCGTTTCATTCATTCGCTCAGCCGCACGGCGCTTGTTTTGCCCTTCGCCGACATCTTGGCACTCGCCTCACCGGCTCAGCAGGCGCCCGTCAATATTGGCCCGCAAGAGCGCACTTACGACGCCAAGCCAGCGCCTCCGCCACCCGGCCCTAAGTCGCCTATCGAAGGAGTGCCGCTCGGGGTCAGCTTTGTTGAGGTCGCCCCGCAGGCAGGACTTACTGAAGTGACCATCTATGGCGGCGTAAAACACAACAAATACCTGCTCGAAACCACAGGTTGCGGACTGGCTTTCTATGACTACGATCAGGACGGCTGGGTCGATCTGTTCATGGTCAACGGCTGGCGCCTTGAAGGCTTTCCCAAGGGGCAGGAGCCGCACTGCCGGCTTTTTAAAAACAACCGCGACGGCACGTTCACCGATGTTTCGCTCGGCACAGGCCTTGAGCATAAGACCGGCTGGGGCCAGGGCTGCTGCGTAGGTGACTACAACAATGATGGCTGGGATGATCTCTTCGTCAGCTACTACGGCCAGAACGTTCTCTATCGCAACAAAGGTGATGGCACGTTTACTGACGTGACCGCGCAAGCCGGACTCATGCAGCCCGGGCCGAAGATTCGCTGGAACACCGGCTGCACGTTTGTGGATTACGATCGCGACGGCCGCCTCGATCTCTTTGTCGCCAACTATGTCGACTTCGATCTCAAAACCGCGCCGCTGCCGCAAGACGGACCTTGCACTTACAAGGGCATCCTCGTCGCGTGCGGCCCCCCAGGGCTTCCAGGGGGAAGGAACATCCTCTATCACAACCAGGGCGACGGCACCTTCGTCGACGTAAGCCAGAAGTCCGGCATGTGGACTGCCGTCGGCACCTATGGCCTGAGCGTCGTCGCATCCGACCTCGACGGCGACGGCTGGCCCGACATCTACGTTGCCAATGACTCCGCACCCGCGACGCTCTACCAGAACCAGAAGGACGGCACCTTCCGCGACATTGCTATCGAAGCAGGCGCCGCGCTCTCCCCTGAGGCCAAGCCGCAGGCCGGCATGGGCGTTTCCATCGGCGATTACACACATAACGGTCGCTTCGACATCGTGAAGACAAATTTTGCCGGCGATACCGATTCGCTTTACACCAACCTCGGCGATGGCAACTTCGAAGACCGCACCTATCCTGGTGGTCTCGGTGTCAACACGCGTCTGCTTGGCTGGGGCGTCGGTTTCTTCGACATGGACAACGACGGCTGGCTCGACATTCTCATGTCCAACGGCCACGTGTATCCCGAGGTCGACTTGTCGAAAGAAGACCTGAGGTATGCTGAGCACAAATACCTTTATCGCAACTTGCGCAATGGCCGCTTCGAAGACGTCACCGATCAAGGCGGGCCGGGCATTCTGGAGACCGCACCCGCGCGCGGCTGCGCATTTGGCGATTATGACAACGACGGCGATATTGACATCGTGGTGAACTGCGTCAACGCGCCGCCGCAACTGCTCCGGTGCGACTCCACATGGAACCGCAACTGGATCAAGTTCAAGCTGGTCGGCACCAAGTCCAATCGCTCCGGCATCGGCACTAAGGTCACCGTCACCGCCTTGACCTCGCCAACAGCGGAGCGCCCGTTGGTGCAAACTGACGAACTCCGCAGCAGTGGCAGCTATTTTTCGCAAAACGATATGCGCATGCACTTCGGGCTTGACCAGGCGCGATCGGTCGATCTGGTCCGGGTTGTCTGGCTGAGCGGCCAGGTTGATCAGTTTCGCAATCTCGAACCCAATCGCCTCTATGTCTTCGAAGAGGGAGGCAAGATCCTCAAGAGCGAAGCACTTCAGCCCGCGCGTCCGAAGGGACCATCCATCTCATGAACGCGCATGCCCTATTGTTGCTTGTGCTGCTTGCGCCTGCTCTCGCGTCGGCGCAATCGCCGCAGGCCTGCCCGTGGCTGACCGCCGGAACCGCCGGGAGAATTCTCGGCGGAG
>JASHVE010000541.1 GCA_030039675.1 Acidobacteriaceae bacterium
AAAGAAAACCCCGGCCAAGTACCTGGCCGGGGTTCGCGTTGCGCGGATGAAATGTATTGTTCAGAAGGTTAACCGCGCCGAGATTTGCAGCTGGCGAGGCGTGTTGTTAGAGCTGCAGAGCGAGGTTCCCGCCTGCACGCACGTCTCGCCCGTGGTCGCGCTGGGGTTATTCAGGCCCTGGTTGTTGAAGACGTTGAAAGCATCCACATTGATGCGAAGGTTCAAGGACTCATGGATCGGAAAGACCTTGAACAGCGAAGCATCCACACCCCAGTTCATCGGGCCATTTAGAATGGTGTGTCCGAATGGATTGGTGACGTCAATCGTGCTCTCCGAAGCGCCATTGTCGTTATTGCTGGGGACGATTCCATATCCGATAACTGTGCCATTCGCCTGCGCCTTGGCGCCCGGATATGCGAGTCCGGTGACCCCGCTCATGGCAACGTCATTGTCCCCGTAGTATTTGTCTGTCTGAGTCTTGCCGCCCACCGGTGCAGAGCAAGAGGTGTCCAAAGGTATTTGGTAGGGCGCCCAACTGGTGGGTAGATTGTTGACGACACTGGTCAGTCCCGCAGCGCAGGGATTGCCGGAGATCGCCGTAGGGGCAATATAGCCGTTAAACCAGAGGTATTCCTTCACGCAGGAGCCGCTGGTGCAATCGGTGATCGGTGCGGATTTCTTGTATTTCACGATGGAGTTGGTCGGTCCCCAGTTGGTATTGGTGATGGCAAAGTCAGTCACCGTGATGCGTCCCGCAGCGGCGAGCTGCCAACCGCCTACCACTTCGTTCAACGGCTTGCTGACATCGCCCAGCCAGCGTTTGCCGCGTCCGAAGGGGAAGTCGATCAAGGCATTGAATTGGAGGTGCTGCGGCGGGGTGTTGGTATCTACCATATAGTTCTGCCAGCGATTCAGGGCCTTGTAGTATTGCCAGGGCTGGGTGCCGGTGGGCGGAGGAGGCGGAAGATTCGGCGCGATGGGCATGAGGGAAGCAGCATCTGCAGTCCCCACTTGCACGGTGTTTGCGCCGGCGAGACCGTAGTTGCCGATGTAGGAGTTCACGTAGTTGATGTACGGATTGATGGCGTCGCCGCTTTCACCGCCGTAGTCGCCGCCGGTGCGCAGGTTCTTCTCCCAGACGTACATGATCTGCCAGGCGGAGCCGCTATGGTAGAGCTTCTGGTAGACGGCCTGGAGGGCGTTGTAGTTGGACCAGCCGGACTTCTGGATCTGATAGCTTCCGGAGCCGTAGGTCAGGTTGTCATACGGGCCTTCGCCGGTGCTTGAGTTATAGGGTGAGACCGCGCTACCCGGATTAGCAGGCGTCTCAGCGCCCTGCTGGATCTCCCAGCTGTACTCCGAGGGATGGTCGTTGTAGTAGAAGGAGTTGTTCAGGTTGGTTCCGTGCGTGTACAGATAACTCACGCGCAGCACCGAGCCCCATTTGATAGGTTGCTCGATCGTGAAATTCGCCTCATCGACGTACGAGGGCGGGTTATCGGGATTGATGTTGACGATGCTCAGGCCGGGCGTAATCGCTGTGGTGCTGGTGCTGTTGATCACGTTCGCGCTGTTGGTGCCCATGATCGGCCAGCCCGCCCCGGTTGTAGGAGTGGTTGTGTTGTAGTTGAAGCTTGAAGAGCTGTTCGAACCGGAAAGCAATATGTAATTAGTATGCGGCGTGTAGGTGGAGCTGGCATAGTTCTCGGAGTAGCCAGCGGTGAAGGGATTGTTGCGGTTGATCAAGCGGGCTTCTTCGCGAACAGGGACGGGATAGATGTAACGTCCGACGGCGCCGCGGAGCACGGTGCCCCAATGCCCGAAGGACTGCCAGGCTGCTCCCACGCGCGGGCTGAAGGTGAAGTCGTAGCTGTTCACCAGCATGGAAGGCAAGCCGGCCTCGGCTGGTGTTTCGAACTTCACGCCGTCGTTCATGTCATTGGTGATGACGGCCTGGGTGGTGAGGCCCTCCGCGATTAGCTGAGAGATCGGGCCTGAAGTCACAATCGCATCGTTTTTCAGGTCGAAGCCCATCATGGCACCCTGGCCCTCCCACATGGCCGGATGCGCCTCCCAGCGAAGGCCGAGGTTGATGGTGAGATTGTTGCGCACACGGTAGTTGTCCTGCAGATAAGCGTCGAACTCCATGTCATGCAGGTGCTGATACGGAGGTTCGATGTCTACGCCGTAGGAGTAGGCGGCGCCCAGGAACTCGTCGGCGTTGGGTTGGCCCGAGTTTGAGTATTGCGTGGCCGCAGAAGATGTGTAGGTAGAGGGATTCAGGAGACCCGTCGCATAAGAATTTGAATTGCCGAACTGGAAGGCGTCCTTGATCTCGTCGGGGATGGATCCGATGTGCTCGAAGCGGTAGCGGCCTCCGAACATCAGTTGGTGCTTGCCCAGTGTCTTGCTCAGATTTTCGTCGACGTTATAGGTGGTTGTGGTCACGCTGTACTGAAACTGAGTACCGCCAAATTCGGAGAATGTGCCCGTGATTTCAGGAAAGCCCGGCTCGCCGAAGTTGTTGGGCAATCCCATTTCCTGCTCGAAATCCGCGTTCGGTGTTCCGCCGGCGAAGTTGTGTTCTCCGTACCAGCTCTGGCTCAGCACCGTTTCGGAATAGAACGTCGGCGAAAAGATATGCGTAAACCCAAGGGCAGCGGCATACACGTTGGAAGGGGTTACAGAGACGCCGCTGGCGAGAGCCGGAATGGCCGCCCCGCTCGGCGTGGTCGCTGCCAGCGTATACGATGCATTGTTTGGGTCGTTGCGGGGGCTGATACTGCTGGTCAGGTTCTGCGTGTAGCGCAGATAGGCGCGGTTGTTTTCGTTGAATACCTGATCCAGACGCCAGGTGATCTGCGGCTCGATCGTAAGTTCCTTCACCGACCCGGTGTAGTTGTTTGCGGCTACCGGGCTGATGGCGGGATTAAGAACGCCGTACGGGCCTGTAGCAGTCGGCTGCATGGCATTCAGAGTCTTGGTGAGGGCAGCTTCCTCGCTGGCCGGAATGCAGTTCGTATCGCCATTGCAGTTTGAGGGACCCGCGCCCGGGCCCTCGGTGTACTCTTGCGAGAAGCTTTGCCGGCAAAACTGATTCGCGGGCGCGGCAGTGCCGTCTGCAGCGGGCTCGAGGCACGCCGCTGCGTTCGCGGTAGTCGCAGGGTCGTAGAGCTCCTGCAGGACATTCGAGCTGTTGGTCGCCTGGCTGAAATCGCCATTCTGCATCTGCGGGGTCGGCACCTCTTCATTCTGGAAAGGGGCTTGCGCGAGCGAATACCGCTCGTAGGCGAAGAAGAAGAAGGTTTTGTTCTTCCCGTTGTAGAGATGGGGAATCACGATGGGCCCGCCTACGGATGCGCCGAACTCGTTGCGGATATATTGCGGCGCGACATAATTGGAGGGATTGTTTCGGGCGCGAGCGATGCCGATGGCGTTGTTGCGGGCGGTCTCAAAGGCTGAGCCATGCAACTGGTCGGTTCCGGACTTGGTATTGAGGATGACCGTCGTCGGGGAGGCGTACTGCGCACCGGCCGCGGCATCTTCCACGCGGACCTCCTGGATGGCATCCGGATCGACCATCTGGTTCTGGCCCTGGTGCGTGCCGCCAAACTCACGGTTGGTGATGGTGG
>JASHVE010000542.1 GCA_030039675.1 Acidobacteriaceae bacterium
CGATGCGGCCCAGATGCACATCGCTTTGCTGGCTCAGGGCCAGCGGCATATCGGTGGTGACGAAAGTGGAGACGTTGGACTGCCCGGGCTGGCCGGCGACCGGCTCATCGTGAAAGCCGTCGCGGAGCCGCATGATCAGCTCCTGGCTGTTATCGTTGACGACGGTGGCCGACGCGGCGGTGGTAATCAGCGGGTTCGAGGGATCGGAGATGTCGGCCATGAAAACCTGGCGCCAGTTCGCCGCTCCGGTGCCAGGAATCACGTCCTGCACATATAGGACGAAGTTCTTGAAGTCCTCATAAAAGACGCGCGGCTGAATCTCATAGGAGGCCTGTGAGGTTTCGAGTGACTGCTGTACATCGAGAATGGCCTGGTTGGCGCGCGGGGCAAGATAAAGCGTGTTGCCCAGGCCGAGCAGCGTTCCCGTTACGGCCACGATCGACGAGACCCGGACAAAATAGCCAATGCCCAAGCCGGAAGCCCGCATGGCCACCACTTCGCTGTCGGCCGCCAGGCGGCTGAGGCCCAGCAACACGCCCACCAGCACCGACATTGGAATCGTCAGCTTGAAGAGATTGGGCAGCGTGAACAGGAAGATCTCGAACATGTTGCTGAGCGTCGAGCTGTTTCGGACCACTGCCTCCAGGATGTGCGGTAGCAGCGGCATGAAGAGGATGAAGGTGAACAGCGCGCATCCAATGAGCGTGTGAGAGAGAATTTCGCCGAGAATGTAGCGGGTGAGAATGCGCACAGCAGGCTCTCCCGCTAGTTTAGCCTGTGAGGCCGTACCCGGGTGGCGTCGCAAGGCGGGACGAATGCAAGGATGCGGCGCGATCAGACGATCTGAATCGCTTTTACCGGAAAGGCCGCCGGGGGAATTATCGTAAAGAATCATGCAGAGGGAATTTCCATCCGCGCCGATTGTGGGCATAGGCGCGATTGTTATTGAAGAAGGCCGGGTACTGCTGGTGCGGCGAGGACGCGAGCCACTGAAGGGGCATTGGACATTGCCGGGTGGAGCATTGGAAGTTGGCGAGTCGCTCACGGCGGGGGTGGCGCGCGAGGTGCTCGAAGAAACCGGGCTGCACGTTCAGCCGGTCGAGCTGGTCGAGCTTGTGGATCGGATTCACCGCGAGGACGGGCGTGTTCGTTATCACTACGTGATTGCCGACTACCTCTGCCGGGTGACAGGCGGCGAATTGCAAGCCGCTTCCGACGCGGATGCCGTGCGCTGGGTGGAACGGGCGGAGTGGAACAGTCACAGCGCGCTCGTGCTGGATCCAGTCACAGTCATGGTGATGGAAAAGGGCTGGCAACGGGCACGGACATTGAGAACTCAGGCGCAGGAGGGTCCATGAATCGGGCGAGGAAAGTGATCTGGACTGTCGCTGCACTGGCGCTTGCGGTGGGTGTCGGGTTCTGGATGCGGCCGTTGAGCTTCTTCGATGGAACGATGTATCTGCGCGAAGCGCTCACCGGTGTTCAAAGCCGGCAGGTTCGGGTGCAGCAGCACCGCGTTCACTATCTGGCAGAGGGCCCGGCCCACGGTCCAGCAATCGTGCTCGTCCATGGGCTTGGTGGACGAGCCGAGGACTGGATCGACCTTGCGCCGCATTTGGCCAAAGCCGGATTCCGCGTCTATATGCCCGATCTTCTGGGATACGGCCGCAGCGAGCAGCCGGCAGATTTCTCCTACTCCGTGCGCGACGAAGCGGGTGTAGTAATCGGCTTTATGGACGCCCTCGGGGTGCAGCGCGTGGACTTGGGCGGATGGTCGATGGGCGGATGGATTGCGCAGATTGTGGCAAGTGAAATGCCGCAGCGCGTGCAGCAGCTGATGCTGTTCGACTCGGCCGGGCTTGATGCTGCGCCGGATTGGGATACGCGGCTCTTTACCCCCGCGACAGCCGGAGAGCTGGCCCAGCTCGACGCATTGCTCATGCCGCACCCGCCGCAGGTTCCGGGATTCGTAACGCGCGACATTCTGCGCTTTTCAAACCGGCGCGCATGGATCGTGCAGCGCGCGATGGCCTCTATGCTGACGGGGAAAGATATAACCGACAATCTGCTGCCGAAGCTCGAGATGCCGGTTTTGCTCGCGTGGGGCGCTGAAGACCGCATCATCCCCGTGGATCAGGCCGAAAAAATGCACCGCCTGATGCCGCAATCAGAGCTGGCCGTCTTTGCCGGTTGCGGGCATCTAGCGCCGCTCCAGTGTGCCAGTGAGATGGGCCCCAAAGTAGTGGCGTTTGTGAAACGGTGAGAGGTGCCCATCCTCGCTCAGTTTCCCATCCACGATGCCGGCGGGTATACGAGCACCGAGGATGGGGAAACCAGGAGTCGGATCAGCGTTGGCGGGAGGACAACAGCGCGCGCCTTGTGTTAGCGCGTGATGTTGACGGTGAGGTTCATGTCGACGGGAATCGGCTTCGCGTCGATGGTGCCGGGGCGATAGTGGAACTTGCTAACCGTGTCGATAACGCGAGCATCCCAGAACGGGTTAATGCCCTTTACGACGTGAATGTTCTGGGGCTGGCCGTTCGCGTCCACAACAAGCGTGAGGCCAATCTGTGCATCGGCCGGGATGGCTTCGGTAGGAAGCCCAGCCGGAACGGCAAGATCAGCGGCGTTAAGCAGCGAGGGAGCGGTTACTCCCGTGCTGACGCGAGCGGTTGGGGTGGCTGCAGCATCGTCCGCAGGCTGGCTGGCGAAAGCCGCTACGGGGAGGATAAGCGAGGAAAACACAAGGCCTGTGGTAAGGATATGGCGCATGAAAAACCTCCAGTTGGTCGGTTGTTACCGTCATCAGAATAGTTGAAACACAAAACATTTGTCAACAAAAAATCTCGCGCGTTTATATTTCAATACATTACAACTTCTTTACGCCCAATTCCCAACCTGTTTCGAGGATTACCGGGCCTTTTGCACAGGCCAACACAAGCGTCAAACGCGATCCGCTGCGGGACGGAAATGCTTGAGAAGGAAGGCTATTTTGAAAAGAAAAGAAGCGGGAGTTTTGGGAACGTGGTGTACCAGCAGCTTCGCCGCAGCAATTTTCCGTTGCTTCAGCGAAGCCGCATGAACTCTGAAACCGCCTTAAGCCACAGCGCCTTTTTGCGCAGGGAACAAGGCGTCTGGCACAATGCCGGAATACTAAATAAATTATTGAAGTGGATAGACTGCTCTAACGCGTAGCTTCGAAGAGGAACCAAGTGCGGCGCTCTGCTTCGTCGATCCACACTTCGATCAGGCTGGTGGTTGCATAATCATTGGCCTGGCTGGATACTTCGTGTGCAGCGCGAAGGCTCTCGACCAGCGCTTTGTTGTCGGCATGCAGCTCGAGCAGCATGTCCCGGGCGGGAACGAACTCCTGGTCGTTGTCGGCGATGCGTTGGAGTTTCGCAACATGTCCGATGGAACGAATGGTCGTGCCGCCGATCTTGCGAACGCGCTCGGCAATATCGTCGGTGATGGCAAAGATCTGATCTCCCTGCTCATCGAGCAGAAGATGGTAATCGCGGAAGTGAGGCCCGCTCATGTGCCAGTGAAAGTTCTTGGTTTTAAGATAGAGCGCAAAAACATCAGCGAGGAGCGCGTTCAAAACGCCCGATAAGTCTCTCACCTTGTCTGGGCTAAAGCCATCCGGGTTATTGGTTTTGGCCGCTTTCGATTCCTGACTCGTGTGCGTGGACATTGCTGTCTCCTTTCGAGGGAACTCCGTGCCCCGTTAGATGCCGGGAGCAACATGAGGGTTCCAGAAGGGCTGCTCGCAATGGCCACGCCGCAGAGTTCTCCTGGCGCGCAGTCAAATCGGGAGCGCGGTGTCCGGCGAGAGATCGGCTGTGCCCGGCCGATTCGAGATCAAGGCAAAGAGGTCCGCCGGCGTGGCGGCGACAGCGTCGGCCTGCGACCACTCTTCCGGTGATCCGTATCCCCATCCCGCGGCCAGACAGCGCAGACAATTGGCATGCGCGGCTTCGATATCAAAGCTGCGGTCACCGATCATCCACGTCGACTCCTGCGTGAGCGACCGTTCGGCGAGCAGCCTGGCCAGCAGATCGACTTTGCTGTGGCTCGCGTACTCCGATTTGTCTCCGTAGATCGCGACAAAAAGCGACGAAAGCTTAAAGGCATCGAGGATGCGCACCGCGAAATGCTCTTGCTTTGAGGTGCAGACGTACAGAGGAATGCGTGCCGTGTGAAGCTGTGCCAGCATCTCGCGGATGCCCGGGAAGACCGCATTATTCGACCAGCCCTCACGGTCGTAACAGGCACGGTATTCGCGGGCAAGCGCCGCATGTTCTTCGCCGGTGCCGTCCGGCAGCAGGTGCTTGACCCATTCTTCAACTGGCGGGCCGATGAACCTGTCCAGCGAATCTGGGTAGCGTATGCCGCGCGCATCAAGAGTTTTGCGCAGGCAGCCGAGAATGCCCGCTTTCGAATCGGTGAGGGTTCCGTCGAGGTCGAAGATGAGTGCTGGCAAGGAGTGGTCTACCTGGAAACTTCGCGATGTGCCGGAGAGGAACCAGACACGGCGGGCCCAAATAGACCACCAAGCCTGAGTGCGGCATAAGGGGGTTTATTGGTGGCTGTGCCGCCAGTCCCAGTATTCCTTCTTCTCGGCATCGCTGCGCTTGTTGAAGTCCTTATGATCTCGATGGGTGTCATGCTCCCATTGAGAGTAGTAGACGGTCTCGCCATTCCACGCATGGTAGTCATGGTAATACGGATCGTAGACGCGCGCATGCACCGCGCAACCGGCCATCAGTACGGTTGAAGCGAATACCACTGCAGCTGGCAGTGCAATAAATTTCTTAAATAGCGAGCTCATATGCTTTCTCCTTCGGATAGGAATAGGGCTTTATCGAAACTAGAGCATTTTCGGAATATATATAGACTTTTTGAGAGCAGTAAAAGGTGGCTTTTTCTTGATGAAAAAGCCACTTGAGTTCATGCTTTCGGTCTACAGTAATTCCGAAAATGCTATAAGGAACGATTCTGCACGCTCGGCTCCGCGCACTGATCCAGACTCGGCGGCTGCATGCCGGATGCGCGGGAGGGCATCGGCTTGAGT
>JASHVE010000543.1 GCA_030039675.1 Acidobacteriaceae bacterium
TGATCGTATCGCAAAGAGTTCGAAGAGAGCCACGGAACTAGCCCCTCCTGGCGAGGCGACGATGAAAGACTCATCGGGGCTATCCTCTCCGCTTCTTTCGCGGGACTTCATCCCTGCCTGCATGCCTCTCTGTTCATCCCGGGGGGTCGGCGGCAATCTTTCAGTACCAGGAGAAGCAACGATCGCCTGGAGGGCGGGACCTCCAGGCCGGCAAGAAGTATAGCCATCTGCAAAATCAATTCATTGTTATCGTTCGCGGTGATGGTGCAGTCATGTTACGGCTTAATCAGTAAGTCCATAAGCTGCTAATCGACGGTACGAACGACAGCATTGGAGGGTATTCGGATGGTTGGTGACCGCATTGCTACGAGTTTGAGGAGAGCCATGTTCGCCATCGCTCTCTTGTGTGCGTTCTTCATTCTGCTCCCGAGTCAATTCGCCTTTGGCCAGGTCGACGAAGGATCAATAACCGGCATGATCACGGATTCTACGGGCGCCCTGGTGCCGGATGCGGAGGTGATGCTCCTGAATACAGATCAGGGCATTACCTTGCAAACCCGCACAGGCGCGTCCGGCGTGTACACGTTTGCACCCGTCCGCATTGGGCACTACACGATTACGGTGACAGCCAAGGGCTTCGCGAAGACCACGCAGACAAACCTGACGGTTCAGGTTGCGCAGGCGCTGGATGTGAATGTAACGCTGAAGCCGGGCTCGGCCTCCGAGACCGTACAAGTCACCGAAGCGCCACCCTTGCTGCAAACGCAGGAAGCTTCGGTGGGCCAGGTGATCGGCCGGCAGGAGGTAAACGATCTTCCTCTCAATGGGCGCAATTTCACCTTTCTGGCGCAGCTTGGTGCGGGCATGCAGGCCCCGGAGGCGGACACGCGCGGTAACGCCGCATCGGGCGCCTTCTCTGCCAATGGCGAGCGACCCGCGCAGAACAACTACCTGCTCGACGGCATTGACAACAACTCCGACAACGTGGATTTCCTCAACGGCACCAACTATGTGATCCTTCCGCCGCCGGATGCAATCGAAGAATTTAAAGTGCAGACCAGCGACTACAGCGCGGAGCTTGGCCGGGCTGCAGGCGCGGTGTTGAACGCTACCGTCAAGTCTGGCACTAACGCGCTGCACGGCGATGTGTGGGAGTTCTTCCGTAATGACAAGCTCGATGCAGCCGACTGGTTCGAGGACAACTCTCCGACACCGCAGAAAGGTGAATATCGTTTCAACCAGTTCGGAGGAACCGTCGGCGGTCCCATCATCAGAAATAAAATATTTTTCTTCGGCGACTATCAGGGCACGCGCCGCGTGCAGGGCACTTCGGCCAACCCGCAAGTGCCGACGCTGAATGAGCGCAACAGCAACTTCCAAAATCTGCAGGATGTACTTGCGGAGAACATTGGAGCCGCCAAGACTGACATCCTGGGCCGCAGCATTCAGCGGGGCACCGTTCTGGATCCGGGAACGACCCGGTTCGTGGGCAATGGAACCGTCGATCCGGTTTCGGGATTGCCGAACAACTCCGGATCCGACGGCTATGTGCGCGATCCGTTCAGCAGCGTGTGCGGGCCGGGGACCAAAAGCTTTACCCTCGCTTCCTGCGCCGACCTGAACATGCTTCCCGCCAGCCGTATCGATCAAAACGCCGTGAAGCTGCTTGACCTTTATCCAGCACCTAATTCGGGCATCAGCACCTACCAGGCCAGCCCGGCACTTTTCGAACACGCCAATCAATTCGACACACGCGAGGACTTCAACCCGAACGAATCGAACCAGGTCTTCGCCCGCTTCAGTTACTCGGACGATCCGCAGTTTATTCCGGGGCCGTTTAAAGGCGTAGCCGATGGCGGCGCATTCCAGCAGGGTGTTCAGACTGCGAAGTCGGCTCAGATGGTGGCGGCGTATACGCACGTATTCAGCCCCAATGTTGTGAACCAGGCGCGCGCGGGCTTTGCGCATCTGCACACCACGCGCTTCGGACCGGTCGCTACACAGACGGGCATTCCGGCCCAATATGGAATTCAGGGCATTCCCCAGGTAGCCGAAAACGGGGGCCTGCCCGGCATCGTCATCACCGGCTTGCAGACTCTGGGCAGCAACGAGTACTTGCCTTCGGACGAAGCCACCGCCACTGTCCAGGTCACAGACGACTTCACCCGGATTTACGGCAAGCACAGCTTCAAGATGGGCTTCGAGTTCCAGAACGCGAAGTTCTCAACTTTGCAGCCGGTGGCATCGCATGGCTATTTTCAATACAGCGGCACTTACACCGATGTTCCGAACCAGGGAACCGTGAATGGCCTGGCTCAGTTCCTGCTGCCGCCCATCGCGGCGCCTGCGACCATCAACGGGAATCCGAATCCGAATGGCTACAGCTATTCCGGGGGCTCGCAGAGCGTCACGGCCTCTAACATCAACAAGACCTATGACGAGAAGAAGTATGTCGCCACCTACTTCCAGGACGATTGGAAGATGAGCACGAAGCTGGCGTTGAATCTCGGCATCCGCTGGGATTACTTCGGCCCGATCAATGAGACGAACGGCGGGCAGGCAAACTTCGTCCCGATCGCCCTGCCGCAGTATGGTCTTGGCAATCCGACCTTCATCGTTCCGGCCAGCGGCAAAGACAATCGAACGCTGTCGACAAACTCCAGCTGTTCCGGAGGCACGTGTTTGGGGATGACCAACCTTCTGGCGGACGATGGCATTACTCTGGACGTGACAAACCAATACGGACAAGGACTCCTGCATACCCAAAGAGCCAATTTTGCCCCGCGTCTTGGCCTCAATTACCAGATCACTTCCAAGCTGGTAGGGCGCGGCGGTTTTGGCATGTTCTATAACTCATTCGAGAATCAGGGATACGGCCCGAATATCGGCGAGAACTATCCGTTTGTTTTCAACTTCAATTACGGTGTGACGGCGAATCCCTCTGACCCGCACGCGGCCATTGTTTCCCAGGTTGCGCCGGTAAGTTTCAACACTGCATTTACCGGCTGCGCCACTGCCGGCCCCGGCGGCACCGCAGTGATCGAGTCCGGCTTCTCCTGTATTCAGTTCAACCCAAGCGTGGTCAACGCTAAAAATATCGGGTTGCAGGGTCTGCAGTTCAATTACCAGACCCCGATTACCTACAGCGCGAATCTTGCCTTCCAGTATTCCATCAGGCCTTCGTTGGCGTTGACGGCGGCCTATGTGTACACGCATGACGCCAACCTGCAGCGCAGCGTCGGCTACCACAACGTCACTCAGATTCTGCCTGCCGGAGTCACCCAAGGCGCCGGATGCCCCTACGGAATCTTCTCCGGAGGAGTCACTGCGGGGACACAAAGCTGTTACCCGTTCCCAGACTTCGGTGGCGGCAGCTACCAGGCGAACGCCGGCGTGAGTTCCTATCACGGCCTGCAAACCACGCTTCAGCAGCAATACTCGAACGGTCTGGTCTTCCTCTTCACCTACACCTGGTCGAAGGCGATGTCTGATGCCGGCGACCTGCTGAACGGCACCAACGCCGACACGGTACGCGCCTATGCTATCCCGGGTCTGGGTCCAAAGTTCGACTACGCCTTGGCCGACTTCGATCTCCGCAACGTGATTCACTTCAGCGGCGGCTATGAATTGCCGTTCGGCAAGGACAGGCGGTACATGAACCACGGTGGCGTTTCCAACGTGATCCTGGGAGGCTGGTCCACCAACTGGATCCTAACCTTGCAGGGCGGCCAGCCGCTGGGCTTTGCCTGCCACACGAGCACATCCTCAGGCCCGGGCTGCAATGACATCCGCGTACCCGGCCAGAACCCGCAGCTCGGAATCAAGGTGCAGACCGCAGGCGGCGTTCATGATCCATTCTGGATCGGAAACCCGGCTGCCTTTACGCAAGCGTGCCTCCTGGGCGGGACGCCGACCGCACCCACCTCGATAGCAGGCTCGGCGCCCAATTGCGTTCAGGTGACCGGAGCTGCGGCGCTGGGCTTCAAACGCGATCAGATTCCGGGGCCGGGATTCCATCGGCTTGATTTCTCGATGTTCAAGGATTTCCACTTGAACGAGAGACTCAGGCTTTCGTTCCGTTCAGAGTTCTACAACATCGTTAACCACCCGAACTTCAATCAACCGAACTTTGGCGGGAACGGCGTGGTCGCGGTCTCCAATTCGGGCGACTACACGAGCCCTACCTTCGGCGCAATCGGGTCGACCCGGGGCGCTCCGTTCAATCCCCGGCAAATCCAGTTCGCGATGAAGCTCTATTATTAGGGACGCGCGAACAAGTGACTGAGACAGATCAGGCGTACTCTACAAAGGATGAGTTAAGATGGTGAACGCTCCGGCGCGGCACGTTTCGCAAGTGCCTTGCCGGAGCTTTTGTACGGCGCCTTGCTCAAGCGGAGAACGGAAAGGCAAGGTGTGATCAGGAATCTCCGGTTGCGCAACGAATCTTTGCGCTTAGGTCTACCCCGGCAGACGCTCGATGCCATCTGCAAATCCGATGCTGCGAAAATCCCTGAGTACGTCGCGACTGCTTGTGTGCCGGGAGATTCTTTGGATTTAAGGCCGATGGTATGGATGGGCTTCTTCAAAGGGCGAATGTTTCGATCGGCGGCCTCGGGGAAACGCCCCTGAGCCCTCGCGAAATCTCGCGGCGCCTGAGTCTGAGCCGGCGCGAGTTCCTGCGCGGGGCAACGGGGGCTGCGCTCGGCTCGGCCCTTACAGGCGCCAGTCCTTTTGTCCATGGCGAAAGAGCGCGGCGGAGACGCAAGGTTATCGTGATCACCTTTGGCGGCGGCGCGCGCGATCAGGAGACGTTCGCGCCCGAAGGGCAGGCGAATATTCCTCATCTTCTGAACGAGCTCGCCCCGCAATCCAGCTTTTTTACCCACGTGACCAATCGCGGAATCCTGGGCCATTATGTGGCGACGGCAAGCCTGGCGACCGGAGTTTACGAAACGCTCAACAACTTCGCGGCTGTCCCGCCGGACCACCCTACCATCTTCGAATATTTTCGCAAGGATCTGCGGCGCCCCTCGTCGGACACGTGGGTCGTTGCGCCGAGTAATGGCTTCAATCGCATTGGCGAGAGCGGTTGCCGGTCATACGGCTCTGGAGCGACAGTTATTCTGCCCAAGCATCTACTGCAGGCGGCAACGACCGGCTCCGGGCAGAATCTGACTCATCTGCTCAGGGATAACTATGAAGATCCACTCTACACACCGGTATTGGAAGGCGGCGAGTTCGAGCTGGATCAGCTGGACCGGATTCTGCGCCTCTCTGTCGATGACTTCATGGCGCATGCGCGCACACTATCGAGCCCGGACGAACTCTCGGTCTACATCGCGAAGCGCCTGATGCAGCAGGAGTCGCCGAGCCTGCTCTGGATCACGATGCACGACATGGACATCGCCCATTCCGGCGCCTACTCGCTCTATGTCGAGGGAATCCGGCGCACGGACCGGTTGTGCGCCGAACTTTGGAAGGCCGTGCAGGACGAGCCGGAATACAAAGACAATACGACGCTTTTCATCTTGCCCGACTTTGGCCGCGACGCGGACTACGATGCCGGCGGGAACGGATTTCAACATCATCGCACCGGTGACGCCGTCAGCCGCACTACCTGGATGATGGCGCTCGGCGCGGATGTGCGCGAGGGAGTGATCTATGACCAACCCACGCAATCGATAGACCTCGTCCCCAGTCTAGGCGCAATCATGGGCTTTTCCCCGGAGTTCGCGCAAGGAAAGCCGATCAAGGAGTTGCTCTAGACCGTATGCAGCCTTCGGATCTCACACCGGCAGGATTCGCCAACTACCCGCCCCAGGCACGGGCGCTGGCTGTTGCGCACCTGGAAGTGATTCGGCAGCTGCCACTAAGTTTCTTGCCGAACCTGCTGCGCGAAGTCATCGACTACGATTTCAAGTTTCCTGCGGAACGATCCGCAATTAACAAGGAGTTCGAGGTCATCAGTTCTCTTTCCAGTGGCGAGCGCGACGATTGGTTCCGCGGCTTTGCGCACATCGCTCTCTCGCCGGCTCTCGAACGCGTTGATTGGGTCAATCAGCCGGCGAGGTTTGCAGAGCAGGAGTCCGCTCATCTTTGGACCACGCATCAGCAGGACGCTTTTCGCGAGACCGCAACCGCATATGGCGAACGCCTGGCAGCGGCGGCGCCGCCCAGCCCGCTGCCTGCGAAAAGACTCGGCATCGCGATCATTGGACAAGGCGTCAGCTCCTACGGCGAGCCTCTCTTCCGTAACCTCCGAGCGCATGGGACCTATTTCAACAAGCTGAGTGCGAAAAACGGGCTGGAGCTTCTGCTTGCTGCGGTTGCTCAGCGCGCGCAAGCCCATCCGGTGCCTTATGGACACTGGTACGTTGACGGTGGTGAAGCGATCGAACAGATTCCTCTGGTCACGTGCGTTTCGTATAAGGCTCTCGACGGCGCGCGCGCGGCGCTGCTGAGAAATATGCAGGGGGAAATCCAACATCCCGGCATGGGGCCTGAGGAATTACGCACGCACCTCGCAGAGTTGAAACCCTCAGATCTCGGAATGGGTAAGGCGGGCGATCCCGTGCTGGACCGTTTTCAATTGAAGGTCTTCACCGAAGGCTCGGGAACCCAGATCTTCAGTACTACGTTTGCCCAGTGGTCGGCGCGCGAGGCGCTACGGAGGGCGCAACCTCTGACTCTGCTCGTTCGATTCGCGCCAAGGCAAAGCGTGCGGCCGATGAATGATCTGCTCTCAGACTCGCAAGCCAAGCCGGAGCTCGACTTCACAGGATCGCTCGTCGATGCCGATATGGGCGCCTACTACCACTGGATCAACCAGCAGCGTCTGCCGGGCGCTTCGCAGTCGGTCTTCCTGGCGTGGTTTGAGGATCACCAGCAAGCAATTGTGGTTTCGCCGGCACTACCCCGCGGCGTGGAATCGCAATCGGAGATCGACCTTGGAAGGCTTCTTGAGCTTGCTTTCAGTTGATGCAGGGCATCGCATGGCTCACTTTGATCGCCATCTCCGGTGTGTCGCGAATGAAAAATAAGGCAGTCTTTCTCTTGGAGAGTGAGTCTCTGGCCCATCCGGGTGACTGAACGAACAACTGATCAAGCCGAGAAGACTGAAACATCGTGAAAGGGAAGGGTGGAATGAAATCACTTTCTCGCCGAGACTTGCTCAAATCGTCGCTGCTCGCGCCCGCGGCGGTTGCCGCGCAGCCTTTAAAGTCGCTTGATGCAGCTCTT
>JASHVE010000544.1 GCA_030039675.1 Acidobacteriaceae bacterium
AGGTCGCACATCAGGCATCGCCACGGGCACTCGCGATTCGTCAGGAATATCGTCGCGGTCGGCACGATCTCGCCTGCGGCCGTTCGCTCATCCTCGACCCCAAAAGCATATGGTCGCAACGGCTCGACCGCATTCCGCGATCCGCGCCGCGCAACAATCCACTTATCACGCTCCTGGGCAGCGTCGGGATACGTTGACGACAACGGAAGCATTATTCGTACATCGAGAAAAACCGATTGCGGTACTCGGCTTCGTGGTAGGGCAGGCGCTGGCGCAGCGAGTCCTCAGAGAGTGCGCCATGCTGAAAGCGCCGCTTTGTGAAGATCGGCATCTTCAACCCCGTCACCGCCTCTACCCCGCGCGATACCACTTCGCCCTTCAAGGCATAGAGACGCTCCACATCGTAGTTCGTCAGCTCGATGAACGGAATCGCTTCGGCGGCGGAAATCACGGCGGGCATGGTGTACGGGCTGAACCCGCTGAATCCATAGCGGCGCGCTGTAGCGTAGCTCCGCACATACGAGCGGCTCAGCCCTCCACTGTAGGTAAGCGAGTGCTTGATCTTGCCGACTCCCCAACCTTCCTGGTAGAGCATGGGGTTGTTGATCACGCTGCGAATCGTGAGCTCGGGATTGGCTTCGATGGGATAGTCTTTCAAATTCTCGTCCCCGCCGTCGCCGTCGATCAGATAGCGCCAATCGGGGTAGCACTCACGCACGCCCTTCGCCAAAGCAAGAGCCATGGTGGCTGATTCAATGTCGAGCGGCTTGTAGTCCTCAACAACGCGGATCGTCTCATTTACATCGAGCGCCGACGCATCGCTCTCAATGGCTTCAAGAAACAGCGACAGCCCAAGCGGCTCGAGGAATGCGTGTGCCTGGCGCACGTCGGGCCCGTCGCCGAGATCGAGCACAAATGCCTTCAGCCGCGCCGGACTCATGCCCAACCTGCGCATGACATGGTAAGTGACGAGGAATACACTGCCGCTATCGATGCCTCCGGAAAAACACACACCAATCGGCGCGCCCGAAGGGATGGAGCGGAGCCAGTGCGCAATTTCTTCAGCGAGCGCGGAGATGTAGGCCCGGCCGATCGTGTCTAGATCAGCGGGAAGCCTGCCGGCCGACGGAGTGAAGAAGCGCTCGTAAACCGGATCGGGATCGGGGCAGCCCACCAGCTGCAGCTCAACGACATAATGCGCGGGCACCATGCGCGTGTAGTTGGGCCGGAATTGATCCGCGAGCCCTTCACCGGTGAGCCACTCGTAGATGCTGTCGATGCGATCAGAAACGATGAGAGCGGGACCGTCCTTGCGCTTGGCCAGAAAGTAGCGCATTGGCCGGTCAAGCGAACGCGCCATTCTCACCGTGCGGCTGCGCTTAGCAATCAGCGCAAAAGAACCGTGAATACGGTTGACGCTCTCCGCCGGCCCTTCAAGCACAAGCGAGCGCGCCTCTTCCACGCTCATGCCATAGAGGTGATTCAGCGCGGGGTCGGTGAGGTCGATGACGCGTTCAATCTGCTCGTACACATCGACAAGCATAGCACTTCGCCTACTCCCTCTAAGGTCACGTTCGCGGCGGCCACTGCCAACCGCCGAAGAGGCTCAATTATCGCTCCCGGAGCCACTTCCAGGCTCGATTTCGGCTCGCGCGGTGCCGCAGCCTGTGACCGACGCACAAATTTGACCGCACGGTCTCGTTACAATCCGCCTCCAGTCGGCTGAGTTATCAAAACTTCTCTTGAGTCCCACCTCACGGGGTCGCCTGCGAATGAATCGTCGGGAATCGCACCAGGAAAACCTAAAGGCGCGGAATAGCAACTGTCGACCATCGGGTGATGGGCATTGCGGTCGACCCATCGATCGAGCATGGTGGGTGAGATCACAGAATGAAGGGCGAAGCAAACGCAAGCTCTCAGCGCCAATCCATCCATCGAAAGGTGGACGCGCGCCTCAATGAAACGCTGGTTGTGAGTCGCATTGTCATTCGGCCAAGATCGATTGATAAACGCTTACCAGATCGCGTTAAGATTCTGTTGGCGTCCCCACTCTTCACGTGTCAGTCAGAGCCTGCTTAGTGACTCTTGCCGTTCTCTTCGACAAGCAACTCGATGCTCGCGTCTCATTGCCGATGCAGGTGGGCAGTTCGCCGCTTGCTTTCAAACCAGGCGCTATTTGCGGCACGCGGCGCAATTGCATCGCGGGAGAGCGGCAGGGATAAGGAATGGAACAGACGGCCGATCGCTTACTCACCGATGAAAGCTCGATCCACTATCCCGGCTGGGGAGTGGCTGCGGCGGCATTTGTCGGCGTGATGACCAGCTTTGCGCCCATCGTGCCTTACACATTCAGCCTCTTTCTCAATCCGCTCCATCAAGCTCTGGGCTGGCACCGCGAATCCATCGATGGCGCTTTCGCGCTAGCGGCGATCACTGTTGCTTTCGTCTCGCCTCTCATCGGAATTCTTCTTGACCGTTTTCCTCCCAGGCGCATCATTCTGCCTTCCATCCTTGTGTTTGCTTTTGCTCTTGCATCGCTCAGCCGGCTCGGCCCGGACATTGGCCGCTTCTATCTCACGTTCTTTGTCCTGGGGCTGGTGGCCAACGGCACTGCGCAGTTTGCCTACACGCGCACTATCCTCACCTGGTTTCAAAAGCACCGCGGCTTCGCTCTCGCGCTGATTCTCACCGGAAGCGGTGTGGGCTCGATTCTGATTCCGCCCATCACCCAATTCGTCATCGGCCACTACGGCTGGCGCAGCGCATATCAGCTGCTGGGCGGGATTGCGCTCCTCGGGTTTCCTCTCACGGCGTTGCTGGTCCGCAACCGTCCAGCCCCCGTTGCTCGCGAAAAAGCCGCAGAGCTGTCCGGCGTAACAATGGGCTCGGCGATGTTGAGCGCTGCCTTTTGGATTCTGGCCGGCATCACCATTCTTTCGGCATTCAGCGAGAATGGCCTTGTTACTAACCTTGCGGCGATCCTTATTCAGCACGGCATCTCTGCGCAGAGTGCGGCTTTGGCGCTTTCATGCCGCGGAGGTGCGGGCATCGTGGGCAGGCTTTTTGTCGGTCTTCTCATCGACCGGTTTTCTCCGCAGCGCATCCAGACCTGCGTGCTTGCGTTTGCGGCCATAGGTTCACTGATCCTCGCGCTGGCAGACACCTCTCTGGTCGCGCTGATTGGCGCAGCTCTGCTCGGCATCGGCCTCGGCAGCGAGGCGGACGTCGGCCCCTATCTACTGGCGCGATACTTAGGCCGGAAGCACTTTTCAGTTCTGTACGGGCTCACCTGGACGGCCTATGCCATTGGGGGTGGTATCGGTCCAGTCGTTGTAGGGCATTTCTTCGACCGCGCCGGTTCGTATCAGCTTCAGGTCCTGCTGGGACTCGCCGCCTTCGCATTGGCCGCCGCTGCCGTGAGCCTCGTGCTCAGAACCGGCGAAGGCGCTTTTCGACACTAAAGCATTTCTCGTTCACGTGGATTCCTGAAGTGCTGGAGTGGCGGCGTGCACCTCACTCAGCCATCCTGTCGGCCGTGATCTTCAACGCGTTGATCATCATCACATTGATTCCGCCGGCACTGAAAAGTGTGAAGTACGAACCTAGAGCAGTTCTCGAATTGGCGTCGACTTTTTGAGCGCCGCGCAAAGTGGCCTTTTCTTGAGGAAAAGGCCACTTTGCAACAGTGGCTTCGGGATATAGCAACTGTGAAACCGCTGTAGACCCGCGCGATAGCGTGTGCTGATCGCGGAGCAGAAACCCAAAATAGCTTTCGGGTTTGCTCGCAAGTGTCAACTCATGAAGCATATACATGAACGTCGGCTTCCAGCGAGATCTCCCGCGGTTGGGATCAGCGCATTGCGAGGGCGGAAAGGCAGCCGCTCTCAATAGGTTTGTCTCGAAATAGACTTGCAATCGTCTATAATAGGACATATGATAATACAAGAGGAGATCTCTCAATGGCGACCTTGCCAGCGTTTGCAGCCGCCGGTTATCAGTTCGATGCCACACCGGATCTCAGCAAGCTCGAAACCCGCGAGCGACTCAGCCAATCTGCGGTGGACGGTCTGTTTGCGATCGCCGAGAAATGGAAACTTCCGGTTGAGAAAGTAGGGGAACTGCTCGGCGGCATTCCGCGTTCGACACTCTACAAAATGAAGACGGCCGCCGGAACTCTCAAGCAGGACGAGCTAACACGAATCTCCTATGTGGTCGGAATCTACAAGGCGCTGCACATCCTGCTTCCCACGGAACACGCGGACTGCTGGATGACCCGGCCCAACGACAACTTCCTGTTTGGTGGCCAGCCTCCGGTGGAGTACGCCGTTCGAAACGGCATCCCGGGCCTGCAGCAAATTCGCAGCTTTCTCGATGCAGCGAGGGGCGGACGATAGGTGGCTCATCTTGGTGACGTCGATCAGCCGGGCACGCATCGGCTGATTCCGACGGCCTACGCTACAGAGAGTGTTCTGGAGACATTGTCGCTCCCAGCCGATGTCATCAGCGACCTGACCGAGCTTGATGCTGCTACCAATGAACGCAAGATTGCCGAACGCGGGCGAAGTCCTGCGATCACTCCCGGTGAGTTGCTTTACGGGGTTCCCGAAGCGCACATCGTGAACGCAGCCTTCACCCATCCTGGTCCATTTGGTGGCCGATTCAACGACTCCCGACGCGGCGCGTGGTACGCCGGCGTTAAGGTCGAGACTTCAATTCACGAAGTGGCGTTTCACAAGCGTCGGTTTCTGGAGGACGGCCGGATTTCAGGACGGATGAGCTTCGACTATGCCGACTTCCTTTCTGACTTCTCTGGGCACTTCCATTTTCTCGACGACGCGGAGCGTCAGCAATGTCTTCAGCCTGAGCCGATTCCGCAGTGCTACGGTCCATCGCAAGCACTTGCGAATGCCCTCCTGTACTCCGGATCGAGTGGGATCGTGTACCCGAGTGTTCGTTATGGAGGTGGAACATGCATTGCATGCTTCCGGCCGGCCCTGGTCTTCCATCCCCGACGTGGCGGACTGTACAGGATCACGGTTGCCTCAAATGAGGACAAGGTCCAGAGTGGCGAAGTCACATAGCGGCATAAATAGCTGAGCAACCAGGGCAGCGTGTCTTCGACAAGCTCCTCACCTTGCACACAGATCGGCTGCCGTCTCATCCCTCGCCTTGCTGAGCAAGCAAGAACTTTCGTTTTTTAACTGTCGCATCTTCAGAATTGGAAGTAGTGATGATCCCGCGCGTCTTTTCCAACAGCTTTGCGGCCTGGACACAGGCATGCGCGATCTCCGGCTTCAGGGACTCACACTTGGCAAGTGCTGCAGTCACTCACTCATCGTCGCGATCCTGATGGGTTCGATTGAATTTCGAGCGACATCGCCAGCCGACCCAACACGGCAGAGAGGCCGGCCACGAGCTCTTCGGTTCGCAGGGACCAGCCAATTTGCTGGTTCACGGCAAATGAGGTCTCTTAATCGGCGAGAGAGAAGATCACGTTGATCATTGTCTCAATCTCCACAGGTTCGTTATTCAGCTTGTACGGTCTGTAGCGCCAGGTGCGGACCGCATCGAGTGCGGATTGGCGCAACATCACCGGCCCGCTGACTACGCGCAGGTTTTCGATCGCGCCAGTCTTGGAGATAAATGCCTCCAGCACGACGGTACCGGAAACCTGGGCCGTCTTCGCGATCGGCGGGTAGACCGGCGGGGTCCTTTGGATTTGCAAACCAAATGCAACGCCGGCCGAAACCTTGATGACCTTGGGAGATGCGATCTGCACTCTGGGTTGTTTCGCGCTGTCGAAGATACTGCCGATCGCGTTGTTATTGCCTGATCCATCCATGTTGGCTGCGGCCAAGTCGCTCGATGGCCAAGGCGCCTGCTCTGCGGGAGCCGCTGCCGTGTGAATCCGGGCCGGCGCGTACAGCTGATTGATCATCATCTGCGCCTGGGCTCGCGAGGGGCCTGAATTCTTCAGAATCAGTGCTGGCGCTGTGTCTGATGTATGCTGCGCGTCGCTGGCGACAGCTGCAGGCTGGGTGGGCGCCGGCACCGTCAGCGTCGAAAGGGACGGCTTGCGAGCCGCGTCTTCCGGCGGTTGAGTCACGGTCGCCCTGGGTGCTGGGGCAGCAACCATCTTCACCGATGACGCCTTTCTGTGATTGAACACCGGAATGATGGCTGCAGCCAGAATCACCACCAGAGCGGCGCTTGCGCCCGCGATGATCGGCTGCCCCTTCTTGGATGGCTTGGGTTCGGCATTCTCGGCCGTATTGGCCCGGAAGAATTGAAAGAGAATTTCATCGGCCTCGGTCATTGCCGCGGTTTGAGGAGCGGGCGCAGCCTTGTGCGCCGCGCTAGCGGGGGTTCTGTTCGGTCGGGGCGCAGAGAACCGAAGCTCGTCAATCGCCGGCGCAGCTTCTAGCCTTTGCACGGCAGCCTCGCGCGAGCGATCCAAAGCCGGGTTCACAGAACGCGTCCGGCGGTGGAAGGCCGTATCGTCCACAAACTCGCGAGCCGAGGCGGGCGATGCTGCCCCACGCAGCTGATTCCCCGACGCAGTCACGACGCCATATGGCCCGGCGGGCTGTGTGGTTGGTTTGGGAACCGCTCCGAACCCCGGGCCGTGTTCAGAGCTGGCAAGGCGAACCGGTTGTGTCGACGGAGATTCTTCCTCGTCCCATTCGCCGAAATCTTCAGGAAGCGTATCGGGCAATACCTCTGCTATTTTCGCTGGAGATGCCATTGGCGGTCGTCTCCCTTCTCGTAGATGGCACCCTTATAAGTGCGAGTTTCACGCTGAAATCCCTGGACAGGTTGAACATCGTTTCCTGCAACCCCTTGTTCCACAGCACCGACCGCCGAAGGCTGAGCGGTGACGTCTGAACCAAGCGGTGCATGCGAGGCAACATTCGGCAGATCCTCTACGATGAGCATCACGGCGGCCTGCACCTTGGCGTACCTCTCTTGATCTTCTGGAGTGAAGAGGACCGAGAGCTTGTGCTTGCCCGGCGGCAACACGTCACCGGGCGCCGGAATGTAGAGAAATGATCCGGGCACCGAGGAGCTGGCGCTTAACTGCTCATTGTCAAGAGCCGTTCCATAAGAGATTGAGGGGGGACTCGGCCAGGTGATCACGGCGGGCGTGATTTCGGTTACCGTCAGTGACACGCCTGCCTGCGCCAGCGCGTAATTCACGCTATCGGCTGGAGCAAAAATTACCGAGAGTGTGTGGACTCCGGGCCCGAGTGTTTCGCCCGCGGCCGGACTGTAGGCAAAAGCTCCGGGGATTGAAGCACTGGCGTTGAGCTGTGCCGAGCCGAGCGGAGTGGCGCTATTGATCGGATCAGGCGCAGGCCAGCTGATGGCCGGAGTCACCCTGGCGACGCTCAGGCATACGATGGCCCTTACTGGAGTGTAGTCAGACAGATTCGACGGCGTGAAGACAACAGAGGGCTTGTGTTCGCCCGCGGCGAGCACCGCTCCCGGACCGGGGTTATAGACGAAGGTTCCAGGCACCGACGCGGTTGCGTTTAACTGACTGTGGTTCAACGCAGTGCCATAGGTGATTCTTTCCGGGCCGGGCCATACAATGGCGGGTATTCCCCGGGTCACTGTAAGCGGCACGGCTGCCAGCGCTCGCGCGTAGCTCATTCCATCGCTGGGCGTGAAGGTCACCGACAGTGTATGCGATCCGGCGGGAAGCACCTCGCCGGCCGCTGGGGAGTACTCAAACGTGCCCGGGACCGAAGCTGAGGCGTTAAGCTCGGCGGCACTGAGAGGGGTGCCATAAGAGATTGGTTCCGGCGATGTCCAGTCGATTTCAGGAACGGTCTTGGCTACAGTAACCGACACGGTCGCCTGCGCCGTTGTGTAGTTGGCCTTGTCCTGCGGATTGAACGTGACCGAAAGAGTGTGCGTTCCGTCCGGGAGCACCTCGCCGGCCCGTGGAGAGTACTCAAATGCGCCCGGGACAGAGGCAGAGGCATTAAGCTGAGCGGCATCGAGCGCCACGCCAGGGAGCACATTCGAAGGCGCGGGCCACTCAATGGAGGGCGTAGCTTTCGAAACATTGATGGAGACCGCAGCCAGCACCGGATTGTCTTCCGGCGAGTTGGCCGCATGGAACGTCACCCACAGCGTGTGCGATCCTGCCGGTAATGCATAGCCCGGGCCTGGGGTGTAAAGGAATTTTCCCTGGACCGAAGCTGTTGCGTTGAGTTGGACGGAGCTCAGCCTAGTGCCGTAGGCGATTGGCCCGGGTGTCGCCCACGAGAGAGTCGGTTGAACGCCCGAGGCCCAGGGAGCAACTGGTTCCGCGGTTGCCGGTTTCTCGCCCATAGTCTCTTTGTCTGAAATGCGTCTTCCAAGATCTCTAATAAGACTGAACACTTTCTTTCTTTTCGGAGACGGAAGCTCCGTCACTGAGTTGATCCTGTCCAGAATTAGCGGGGAATTGGGCCAGTCGGATTGAGACACATCTGATGCGGACGCGAATTCGCACACGGGTGTGATCTCCGGCGGCGCATCAGATGTAGGTTCGACTGCTCCAGGTTCGACTGCGCAGGCAACTACCGGCGCCGAATCACCGCATTGGGTCAAACGCGCGATCTCAATCGCTACATTGTCGTAACCGCCTGCGTCGAGGGCTAGATTCAGCAGGGCACGGGAAGCCTCTTCCACGCTGCGAGCGCCGTCGGTCAATGTGCGCTCAATGGTCTGCTCCGAAACGTAACCCCAAAGACCGTCAGAGCAAAGCAGTAATGTGTCACCGACTTCGAGCGGCACCTCGCGCATTTCTACCTGCACATTGAGCTCTTGCCCCAGGTACCGCGTCAGCATCGATTCATACGGATGCGTCTCCGCTTCTTGCGGCGTGACCTGCTTGTTGTCGAGCGGATCCTGCACCGCGTGGTGATCGCGGGTGAGCCGCGTGAGCCCTTGGTCGTGGACCAGGTACGCGCGGCCGTCGCCCACGCTGCCGATGATTGCCTGCACGGGTGCGCGGGCGCGATCGGCGTCTGTGCGCAGCAGCGCGACAACCACCTTGGTACCCATGCGGCGATCCGGGCAGTCCGGCTCCCCAGCCGCTGCTGTGATCGCCGCATTCGCGTGGCATATGGCTTCCTCGACCGCAATTTCCGGCGGGAAAAACGCCGGCATGCCTTCGACGCTGGACGAGATGGTATCCACCGCCACCCGCGAGGCCTGGCCGCTACCGGCAAACCCGCCAACGCCCTCTGCAACAACCAGCAGATCGCCGAGCCGGGTGCTGATGTGACAGACCGTATCCTGGTTTTCCTCGCGAACTTTTCCGCAGTCGCACTGGCCTGCGACATTGATCGCGACCGCATCCGGAATTGACACAACGCTCATAGGGGGAACCTTGCAATATCTATCGTTGCTGTTACTGCTCAATCACTATTGAGTGAGCGAGGCTGCTCTCGTTGCAGCTGCCGATCCAAAAAAATGCTTTCCGGCTCGGGGGCCCGACGTGGAGGAGGCACGAAAATACGGGTAGAATTCTCAAACTCTAGCACTGAAGGAGACACGAGGGTACTGTAAATATGGTAAGTACCTAACGTGATGAGCATTGCAGTTACTACGGCGCGTCGTAGAAAGTAACTTGGGTAATTCAATTTTGAAGAGATCAAAGCTCAATGTGACTTCGGCAAAGGTCGATTGACGAAGCCGAATCTAGAAACGAAAGCGGGAGTGCTCCTGTCCGCCTATATGTTCCACCGGAATCGCAAGCCAGTTGGAGACTTCTGCAAGGCTTGGGCAACGGCTTGTGTAGCGGCTGACCTGGCCGTTTTGTGTGCGACCGCGGCAACCGGACCGTTGACGGCCATGCGTGCGAACAGTGCAACCGTGACGCCCAATACGTCGGGCGTATCTTCCACGATTTCCGCCGGACGGCGGTGTGGAATCTGGTTCGGGCGGGCATACGGACATTCGGCAGTCAACGGCGAAACAATCTCTCGGACGGTCTCGATGCAAACGCGGACATTTCACGGACATTCTGCTCGAAATAGAAAAGGCCGCATGCGGCGGCCTTTTCTAAGCTCTTTAATTTGTTGAACAATTTGGTTGCGGGGGTGGATTTGAACCACCGACCTTTGGGTTATGAGGGAAGTCATAAACTGATTTTAAGAGACTTAGTGCGGCGCGGATGATACCGAAGCACCTAAGAATCCGTAGGATACAAATCTGCCTTGCGAACTGCGCTCCAGATTGCGCCCCCGTTTCTGGCCCGCATTCAATCTTGCTGAACATACCTTTGCAAGGTCCCCGCGACTGGCGAGCGGATCGCCAACGACAAAGGCCCATATCGCAAGCAATGTTGTCGGCAAAGGCTGGAACAGGTCCGCTTTCAACTGTCCGATAAGGCCGTTTTTCGGCCAAGTGATCCAACCGTATTCCTAACCAGAAGCTGATTTTCGAGGATCTATATCGGCGGAGATCCCTAAGGAGCAGAGCAACGCCGCCCGATGGTAGCTATCGCCTCAAGTCGAGCCCTATCGCTTCACGCATATCTGCTACTCCCATCTCCTGCAACACGCGCTGAATTGCGGCAAGTAGCGCTTCTATATCCGAAGCCATGATTCTTCCGATCGTGCCGATGCGGAAACACACTTCATGAGATAACTTGCCCGGGTAAATGGCGAAGCCGAGCTTCCAGAGCCGCTCATAAAACTCCGCGAACTGGAAGGCGGGATGGGTTGGGTAGCGGAATGAGGTGATGATGAAGCTCTGATCTTCGTCGGCGAGATAGATTTCAAAGCCGAGAGCTCTCATGCCGCTGCAGAGCGCGAGGTGATTCTGCCGATAGCGCTCACCGCGTGCTCGCACGCCGCCCTCTTCATCGAGTTCGTTGAGCGCCTGCTCGAAAGCCAGAATCGTCTGGATGGGCGGCGTAAAGCGGAAATGGCCGTCGGCTTCCATGCCGGCCCATTGATCGTAGATGTCGAGACTCAGTGTCCTGGCATTGCCTTTGGCTGCATGGAGTGCACGACGGTTGGCAAGGATGAAGCCAAAGCCGGGAACGCCTTCGATGCACTTGTTCGCGGATGAGATAAGGAAGTCGATGTGGGCGCCGGCCATGTCGATGGGCACCGCGCCGAAGCTGCTCATCGCGTCCACGATATAGGAGGCGCCGATAGCACGGACTACAGGGCCGATCTCCTCCACCTGATTCAACATCCCGCTGGTGGTTTCGCAGTGAACCACGGCCACGTGGGTAATGCCCTCCGCGGACGCGAGATGGCTGGCGACCAGTTCCGCGGTGAATTTACGGTTCTCTTCGACTTCAAGCACATCGAGCGCAATGCCGTGCACGCGCGCCATTTGCGCGATGCGCCGTCCGTATGCTCCGTTGACCAGCGCTAGCAGCTTGCCATCACGGGGGATGGCCGACGAGATCACCGATTCCACAACATAGGTGCCACTGCCCTGCATGAGGATGCATTCGTATTCTTCTGCCGGATAGGGCCCCAGAGCGAGTAGACGCGTGCGCACACTTCGGACAGTGGCCAGAAAATCGCTGTCGAGCGAACCCAGATCCCGGAGCATAGCCTCCTTGACCGTATTGCTGGTGGTCAAGGGGCCAGGAGTAAACAGCAGTTTCGAGGGGTTACCAGGGTGCATTATTGTTCTCCCATTCATCGCCATCGCCATAATCGCCATCGCCGTAGTTGAGCGGGGGTTGCGGAGTCATTGCGATCGCCCTGGGGGGCGCCGTATAGACCTTCTGGCCGCCCATGTACGTTGCCTCGACGGCAATGTCCTTGATCGTGTCGGGCGCGACTCTGTGCGGGTCTTTCGCGAGCACCACAAAATCCGCCAGCTTGCCGGGCGTGATCGATCCCTTGATATTTTCCTCAAAGGTTGCGTAGGCTCCGTCCAGGGTCCACGCCTTGAGAGCCTCATCTATGCTGACTGTCTGGTTGCCGCCGCGCACAATGCCGTCCTGGCCCTTGCGCGTCACCATGTCCTGAATTCGCAACAGAGGGTCGGCTGCTGAAATCGGAGAGTCGGAATGTCCGGCTACGTGAATACCCATATCAATGGCGGTGCGATACGGCCACATCATCTTGAGGCGCTGGGCGCCGTAGGAATCGAGGATGTTTCCGTACTCCCAGATATAGGAGTGAAAGACCAAAATCACGCCGTCCTTCTTCGCCCGGTCCAGCAACGACTGGTTCATCACGCTGGCGTGTTCGATGCGCCAGCGCGCATCGGGACGCGGATTCTGTGCCTCGGCATTCTCGATGGCGGTGAGCACCATGGCAATCTCGCGATCGCCGTTGGAGTGGGTCGCTACTTGCCAGCCAGCATTCCACCATTTTAGAAAGTCCGCATTCAGTTGCTCCTGGCTACGCGCCGGGGGAATGCCAAAGTAGCCGGGCCGGTCGGAGTACGCTTCACTCAGCCAGGCTGTTCTACCGCTCAGCGAGTTGCCCTGGAAGTTTTTGATCGCCGTCACCCGCAGCCGGTCATCGCCGAAGCCTCTCTCAATGCCGGCGTCCTCAACCTTGTCGTAATACTGCGAATAAAACATGAAGCCGACGCGGACCGGGTTGCCTTCGTCGCGCAGCTCTTGATATAGCCGGAATGAGACTGGGCTGCCGCCGGCGACGCCAACACTCGTGATGCCCTTGGCGGAGTACTGGCGGAAGCAGTTCATATATCCCTGCAGCTCCGCGTCGTGCGGAATGTGGGAATGCTCGTTGTCGCCGTTGTGCGCCTTTGCGAGCAAGCCGCGTGCGCTCTCCCGAATGACTCCGTTGGGCGTGCGGTCGGGATCGCGATCGAGTGCGCCGCCTGGCGGGTTAGGCGTGTCCTTGGTGATGCCGGCTTGATCGAGCACGTAAGTGTTCACTACCGTGATATGGCCGGAGCCGTGAGTGATGATCACCGGCTGCGTAGTCGAGACCTTGTCAAGGTCGTGGCGATTGGGATGACGGCCAAGCGTCACGTCGTTATATCCGTAACCGCTGATGGTCCCGCCGGGAGGCGTGATGGCCGCCTTGCGCTTGAGCGCCGCCACCAGTTCATCCATGGTCTTCACCTTGTCGCTACCCAGCCATACCCGGTAATACGGGGAGTTCTCGTCGAAGATGGTCTGCGGATGCAGATGCGCATCGTTGAATCCGGGAGTAACCGTCATGCCGTGCAGGTCGATCACCTGCGAGTCAGGCCCTTTCAGTTTGAGAATTTGCGCGTTGGTCCCGACGGCGATGAATCGCCCGTTCTCGTACGCGAAGGCTTGCGCATCAGGATGAGTTGCGTCAACGGTGATGACATTGGCGTTGATAACCAAGGTGGGATCGGCGTACGCGCCTTGCGCAATAAGTGCGAGAAACAGGCAAAACTTCTTCATCAATACATCTCTCCATCGCATCAGAGGGCAGGATCTCCTGACGGACCGGAGATCCTGCCCTCGCTGCTAGAACGTCAAACGTAGGCTGAGCTGAACGTTGCGCGGTGTGTTTTGCTGGCTTAGAGTCGATTCCTCTCCGAAAGTGGAAGAGGTAAAGCTGGTTGTCGGACCGCCGAAGGTTACGTTGTTCAGGGTGTTGAACGCCTCGGCTCTGAAGGCAACTGAATAGCGCTCGGTTATCTTGGTATTCTTTTCCACCATGGAATCGAGATCCCAGGCCGCGGGCAGGTTCACGTCGGGCAGGTAGCGCGGCGCGGTGCCGAACGAGTAAGTTGGGGTTGCCGAAAAAGCAGCCTTATTGAAATACACTCCGGTGCCACTCAGGTTGATGTGCGGACCGCCGGGCGCTATATCGGAGACACCCGAAACCGAGTTGGGACGAGAGAGCGTGCTGGAGCTGTCGAGATCGGAGACGTTGCTATAGCTCACCGCGATGGGACGGCCTGCGTCGTACTGGTAGATTCCGCTCACGGTCCAGCCACCGACGATGTGCTTGATAAATCCCTGGTTGAGAAAGGGTTTTTCAGCACCGAAGGGCAATTCGTAACGCGTGCTCCAGCGGATGACGGTGGGCTCGTTCTGGTCGGAGCGCGAGCGATCGCAGGATAAACAATACGTGTTGGTCACTGCGCCCATGGTCCCCGCCACGCTGGTCATCTCACCTACGTTGTCGATCGCCTTGCTCCAGGTATAGGCAAAGGTCTCCGCCAGTCCGAACTTGCTGCGGTGTTCCACAGTCAACTGTCCGGCGTGGTAGCTGGAGTGCCCGACTCCGATGTTATTGCCTTCCATGTTCTGGAATTCCGGATGGGGACGAAGCAGTTGCGAGTTCTTCACTGTCGGCGTATTGATGCTCGAAGCCGAATCAATCAGGCCGTAGAGTGGATTCGGCTCCAGCGTCAGCAACCCCGAGCCGAGCGCCTCATCGCTTGTGGGCAACTGGTTCAGTTGCTCGTTGACCATCAGGTGCACGCCCTCATTACCGGCGTATGCCGCAGTCACCACGAAACCGCCGGGCAACGAGCGCTGGATATCAAACGACCAGTTTTCCTGAAACGCAATATCCTGCCTGCGCAGCGGGCTTTCCAGTGAATCGCCCAGGTCGATGCTCAGCCCGGCAGCATTGCCCTGCGGAGCGGGAAGGCCGGTGGGGAACGGGCTCGCCAGTTGATAACCGGAAAGCGGGGTAACGCCATTTGCCTCCGCGTCGACGGATGTGCTGGTGCGAATAGCTCCCGCTGCGCTCGGGTATTGCTGCCAGGCAGCGGCGGGGTGATGGAAGATGCCGGCGCCGGCGTGAAACACAGTCTTGTTATTTAGATCGTAGGCAACACCCACGCGCGGATCGAAATTGAGCTTGCGCGGATTCTGCAGTTGCCGGCTGGTGCCACCCAGGCCGGGAATACCGACTCCGCCCGTCAACGTGAGCGACGACACCTGCGCCTGCAGAGGTGAAACCGCCGTCATGTTCATATAGTTGAGGAGATTGTTCTTTTCCACGTCGCCGGTTTCGTAGTTGTACCGGAGACCGAAGGTGACCGCCAGGCGCGGCGTGACCCGGTATTCATCCTGCGCGTAAAGACCGGCATATTCGTGTATCGACTGCGTCTCCGGCTCATAGCCCGATGATACGGTGGCGAGTCCCAGCAGCAGGTCCGCAACACCGTCTCCGGAGTCGTTGGCGACCGTGGTGCCGCTCGAGAAACCGTCTGTAAAGCTGGCTCCTGTGCTCGACCCGCCGCTGGCGATGGACATCTGCTCGGGATCCCACAATTGAGTGGGATAGGCTCTCAGGTCGATACCGTACTTGACCGTGTGCTTGCCCTTTACCCACGTCATGGCGGCAGCATACTGATAGACCGAAGAGTAATTTCTCTCGAACGGATAGTAGTTGCCGAGAGTGCTGTAACTGCCCACTGCTGGCGGACCGGAGAGAGTCAACTGGGGCGTCTGCTGTTCAGTAATTCCGGGAGCGATGGCGTTGGAGAATCCCAGAGAAGCAGGGCTCTTAAGGACTGCCTCGTTCCGATTCGATTCGCTGTGCGCCCAGGAGAAGTGATGCTCAAAGATCATGTTCGGGCGAATAATCCACGTGTGGTCCACGGTGATGTTCTTGCCAGGGATGCGGTCGTTGGCATCTTCGGGAGAAAGACCATTGCCGAAGTAGTCGCTGTAGTTGATGTGGTTGGAGAAGTCCGTAATGTGGCCGAAGATGCTGTTGTGTTCGCTGAACTGATGATCGATGCGCACATCCACGCTGTTGTTGTCGTCGGTGTTGGGGGCGTTGGAGAAGAAATTATCCAGATCGCTGCCGCCAACTCCGGTCGCGTTGGGAAGTGGATAGAGATTCGCCAGGGCCTGACCGATTGGGTTCAGCGTGACGCCGGGAATGTTGTTGATGTTGTTTCCGGTAATCGGAGTGCGGGTGTAAGTGCCCCCGCTGACTACGGTGGAGTAAGGATTGTAAATGACAATCAGGTTTCCTTTGGCGTCGTGAGTTTGCGAGAAATCGCCCGTGCGTTCGAGCGCCGTCGGCACCGTGCCATAAAACGAGCCAGCGCTGGTGTCGCGCAGCCCTTCATACGAAACAAAGAAGAAGGTCTTCTTGTGACCATTGTAGAGTTTGGGCAGAACCACCGGGCCGCCCAGCGTGAAGCCATATTGGCTCCTGCTGAAGTGCCCCTTCGGTGTCACCGGTGTTGTGTGGTCGGCGTTGAAGCCGTTGGCGTCCATGTCTTCGTTGCGGTAGAACTCAAAGGCTTCGCCATGCAGCACATTCGTGCCGGTGTGCAGTGCATAGGAGACCATTCCGCCGCTGGTACGGCCGAACTCCGGAGCATAAGCGTCCGTATAGACGCGGAACTCCTGCACCGACTCCACGCCGGGAATGCCGGCATCCTGGTTGTAGTAAGCGGTGGTGTTGGTTGCGCCGTCAATCGTGACATCGCTGGTTGCGCCCTTGGCGCCGTTGATGCGGAAGGTATTGGTGCGGCTCTCGCTGGTGGCGTCCTGGCCCGACAACCCGTCGTCGCCTTTGGTCACGCCGGCGGCAAAGTCAATCAACTGGAGCGGATTGCGGATGTTGAGCGGAATGCTCTCGACAAATGCAGGCTCGATGATGAGGCCGCGATCCACCGTGGTCTCGTTCAGCTCAGGAGGAGCTCCGGTTACCTGCACCGATTGCTGTACGCTGCCCACGCGCAGAGTCAGCGTGATGATCTTGCTTTCACCCACCTCAAGTGTAATTCCCTTGACGATCGTGGGTGCGAATCCCTGCTCGTCCGCTTCAATCTGGTAGGTGCCTGGAACGACCGGCGGAAGAATGAAGTTGCCGTTCTGATCGGTCGTGGTCTGCACTTTCACTCCGGTGCTCGTCCTCGTCAACAGCACCGTTGCGCTCTTGACGCCTGCCTGTTGCGAATCGATGACGTTGCCGCTGACAGTGGCATTCTGGGCGAAGAGAGGAATGCTCAGGCCGGCAATGGAGATTGAGAGAAGGGTGAGAAGTCGTGTTGAAATTCGCATTGGCTGCTCCACTCCAAGGTTCAAGAAAAACTCACGGTTTGCATCATTCGTTGGTGTTGCGAGACCATGTGAGGCGATAGTAGCCAGCGGACAGAGCCACAAGATTAAGGTGCAGTGAAAGAAACTCTGCTTAACGGTAATGAACAGAGGTTCATTCCTGGCTGTTTCTGCGCCTGTTTGCTGCTTGGACATCGATAAAATCTGTGGTTGCGGTGGTGACCAAATTCAATCGGTTGACGGAAGCTTTGTGCATATTGGCGTTGTTTCATTCGGTGGCAGCGTATGCGGCCCGCGGTAACTTTGTTTCGTCAAGCCTCGGTTCCACGGCGATATCAGGCCTGAGCCCCCAGATCGGCATCAGCGACACTGCGGAGAGAAACGCGGCACCGGCAAGAACAAAGAAGAGCCGGTCCCACCCATAGCGTTCGCTCACGAAGACAACTACATACGACGAGAAGATGGCGCCAAGGTGGCCGATGCCATCGACCAGTCCCGAAGCGGTCGCCGCCGCTTTAGGCTCGCCAATGTCCTGCGCGCCCGCTCCCGAAAGCAGCGTATCCGGGCCGAAGGAGAAGACTCCGGCCATCGAGATGGCAACAGCAGTACCCAACAGACCAAAGCGCGTTAAAGCCGGTTCACACAGGAGGATGCCCCCAAATCCGCAGAGCATGATGGCCGAAACCGGCGCGCGCCGCGACTGGCTGAATCGGTCTGAAGCGTACCCAGCAAGCACTGCTCCAGCAATGCCGATCAGCTCATAGAGAGAGGACAGATAACCCGACGCCTGCAAGCTGTACCTAAGACGGTTCACCATGTAGAGGGGCAGCCAGAACATCAATGCGTAGCGGCAAAGCTCCAGAAAAAAATAGGAGATGCTCACCATCCACAAGGATGGCTTGCGCAGCAGACCGGCGAGAGCGCTCCAGTTCGACCGCACGGTTTCGAGTCGCACCGGGCCGGTGTCCATCCCCGCAGGCAGATCAACGCTCTCCGGCGCCTCTTTCGCTCCAAACAGAAACAACATGGCGACCGCCAGCAGCAGCAGCGCCGGAAACCAAAATCCGCGCCGCCATCCCAGCTGCGGCAGCAACCAAGGCTGCACAACCGCCCAGGTGGCGAAGGCGGTAGCAAGAAAGCCGCCCAAAACATAGTTCGTGCTCCACCACCCCATCACGATGCCGCGGTTGCTGCCGCTGAACCAGATGGCCATAGTTTTGACCAGACCCGACCAGCCGGTGGATTGCGCCGCGCCGTTCAGGCAGCCGAAGATCAGCAGCCACATCAGCGAAGCGTGCACGCCCATCAACAGGTTGCTGGCCACGGCCAGCAACAGCCCCGCTCCGACAACGCGCTTGGCTCCGATGCGGTCGGAAAGCGGCCCGCAGCCGAACTGGCCAATGGCGTAAAAAACGCTGTAGCCGAAGACGATATTCGCAAGCTGGAGAGCATCAAGCCCAGAAACATGGTTCAAAAGAGGCAGCACCACGCTCAGGTTTTTGCGGCAGAGATAGAAACCAGCGTAGGCGATCCAGGTGATCCAGAAAATGCGTCGCTGACCGGCAGAAAGGCTCATTGCCACTCCCATCTGCCGAAGCTTCCCTGCACGCGCCGGCCGCGTGCCGATGCCAGAATGAATGCCCGATGGATATGCCGTTGCTTCTTCCAGCCGTGCCCTGCACGGCTTTGGTTCGTCCCGCTGACTCGCATCTTCTCTACCATTCCAGCAACTGCGGATTGCCGAAACGTTCAGCGCGTTAAGCATGGCGAACTTATCTGTTCAATGAACGGTTTGGCCGCGCGACTGACTTATGTAACACTGTTGTAAAATTTGTGAACTAAACTAGCGATTCTAGGTAAACTCCTCTTCACAACACCGATGCAGAAGGACGAAATACTAGCGAGCGAACTGCCGCGATATGCCTTCGAAGTGGAGGCAGCCGTCGAGGCGGTGTGCCAAAGCCAGCCCTTCCGCACCAGCGTCAAAAGCTGCCAATTCCTGCGCCACATTGTTCGCCAAACGCTTGATGGCAATGTGGATGAGCTGAAAGAGCGGCTCATCGGTATCGCATTACTCGGCCGCGATGCGTCGTACGACACCGGCTCCGACGCCGGTGTGCGAGTGCGCGCAAACGATGTTCGGAAGCGTCTGGCTGCATACTACGCCGCCGGTATCTCCGGTGCGGAATTCACGTTGGAGATACCAGCAGGTTCGTATATTCCGCGTTTCTGCCTGCCACGCAGCTTCCATTCCGGGGAGGCCAAGCCTGCGCAGGATGCTGTTCCCGTATCATTGTGCGATACTGCGCCAGTTCCAGTTCCCGACCCCGCCGCTCTTTCTGGGCCTCTGCGTGCCCAGACGGTGCCGCGGGTGCGGGAGCTCAGCCTGCAGCTGCTGGCAATGCCCACATTAGCTGCTCTGTTTCTGTGCGTCGTCTGCCTGCGCTGGCAGCTCACGCAGGAGCATCCCTTCGTCACCTTTTGGGACACTGTCTTTCAGGACCACAACGCTCTGCTCTACGTGCCGGTTTCCCGGCTCAACGGAGAGCAGGACGTGGTTCCCGCCGACCGGCTCGACGATACCGCGCCATTATTCAGTCTGGCTGGGCGGTTTCATGGGCGCATTACACTTACCCGCTCGCTCGCTTCTACAAATGACGCAAGCAACATTCTGATCCTTATCGGCGCCATCCCCGCTTCCCCTGACTACTCACCTTCCGCGGATGGCGAACGGCTCACCGTGGACAGCTCGCCTGCCGGCCGTCGCATTGTCGATCACGCCGCAGGAAATGCCCCAGTCGCAACGTATGGGCGAGCTGCACTGCTCACTATTGATAATGGCGCGCAACGCTTTATCCACATCGACGGCACCGATGACGACGCTATCGCGTTGCTCATTCGCGCTCTTTCCGAATCCGGCGGCTTTCCCGATGGACTCAGCGACAGCTTTGAAAACGGAACCGTCACGCAGATAGTGTTTCCCATGAACCCGGGCGCGCAGGCAGTGGTTTTTCATGAATCGTTGCCCCCCACACATACTGCAATGAATAGACCACTGTGAAGACCGAAGGAAAATCTCTCGACGCTTCGCGCAGCCAGGTCTTCATCTCCGCGTGGGCGCTTTACGCCGGCTACTATATTTGCCGTAAGGACATCAGTCCCGGCGCCGGTCCCGGAATTTCGCAACTTGCCCTCAGCCTCATCGCCTTCGGCGCTGCCTATGCAATCAGCCAGTTCGCCGGCGGGGTTCTCGCGGACAGCGCAGGCGCGCGTCGCACGGCTCTGGCCGGCGCCGGCATCTCTATTCTCTGCACCGGTCTTCTCGCTTTCCGCCCCTCGCCGTATTTCGAGTTGGCGCTGTTGCTCGGCAACGGTGTCGGCCAGGGCTTCGGCTGGCCGGCTCTTCTGCGCCTCATCGGAGAGTGGTTCGACCGCGATGAGCGCGATCGCGTGCTGGGCTGGTGGAGCACCAGCTACATTCTCGGCGGCGTGCTGGCCACCTCGCTTAGCGCTTGGCTGCTGGTTCACACGCGCATTGTGGCCCTCACCGGTTTTCGTCCCGCCTACCTGGTCTCCTCAGCCGTTTTACTCGTGGCGGCCCTCTTCTTCTATGCGGGAACCTCCCGCCTCTCAGCTCCCACTGCCGCAATCTCTGCCGACAAGGCGGCAGCCCAGACACAGTCTGCTGCGTGGCGTGAAATCGTGACAAATCGCAGAATTCAAGTCATCTCCGCCGTCTACTTTTTTCTCAAGATGACTCGCTACACGCTGCTCTTCTGGCTCCCGCTTTACCTCACTTCGAGCCTCGGTTATACGCAGCATTCGGCCGAGCATTTCGCGTCCTACTTTGAGCTGCTTGGGTTCGTCGGGCCGCTTACAGCCGCTTGGGCGCTGAATCACGGGTTTCGTGAGCGGCGCATGGTACTCGGTTCCGGGATGCTCTTCGCTCTGGCCTTCGTCTGCCTGCTTCACCCCATACTGGCGAGTAGCGGAGATTTGGGCACCGCCGTTTCCATCGCGCTGATGGGCATTCTCATCTACGGAGCCGATGTGCTCATCTCCGCCATGGCAGTCTTGGACGCGGTGCCAGTTCATCTCCACGGCCGCGCTGCCGGTTTCGTCAACGGCATCGGCTCGATCGGCCAAACTCTTTCGCCGTTTCTCGTCACCATCTTCGTCCTGCACTGGGGATGGACCAAGCTCTTCGACCTCTTTGTCTTCTTCGCCCTCGTCGCGGGGTGCATTTGCGTATTCGGCACCCGTCTCCAAACCGATCAGCCCTTGATGCTTAACCGTTCAGCGGATGAATCCGGCGCCCTTCGCCCGTAAACTGCGTTCATGAACCCATCCACCGGTATTGAACCTCCTCAATTCTCCACCCACCGCAGCACAGAACCTCTTCGCATTCGCGCCATCATGCTGGACTGGGCTGGAACCGCCGTCGACCATGGTTCGGTGGCGCCGGTCCTT
>JASHVE010000545.1 GCA_030039675.1 Acidobacteriaceae bacterium
AGCGCTGCGCGGAGATACTTCGCGTCGCCGGTCGAGTGCGCCATGTGCAGCAGCGGATAGACGGCGTCGCCGATGCGGCCGTGAATCAGCGCGCAGGCGGCGCATAAGAAGCCGCCGTTGAAGGCCGGATCAGACATTCCCACGACTTGGCGGTCGATCAGCCCGTCGCACCAGGTGCGCAGCAGATCGGCGTAGAGCTGCCGCTCAGAGCCGCCGGAAGCGCCCTGCGGCAACGGCGCCGCACTGTCGGGGCTCAACTCGGCAAAGACCCTTTGCGCACCCATCGCCGCCGCGCCCGCCGTCGCAATTCGCAGCAATTCTCTCCGCGTTACGCTCATCCGGTCACCTCGTTGTCTCTTCGAACAAAATAGTACCCTGTAGGCAGTATCATCAACCAGATGCCTGCGCCCAACGTGCCTCGATATCTCGGCCTCGATGTGGGCAATCGCCGCATCGGCGTGGCTGTTTCGGACGAGCTGGGGCTCACGGCACAGCCTGTGCTGACGCTCGAACGCCGGCGCAACCCGCGCGAAGATCTTCGCTCGCTGGCGCGGCTCTGCCGGCGGTTCGGCGTGACCGGGATCGTGGTGGGCAACCCGCGGCATCTTTCAGGCGAGGTCAGCCCGCAGGCCGCCAAAATTCAGGCTTTCGCCGCGGAACTGGGCGAACTGACGGGACTTCCCATTCACCTGTGGGATGAGCGGCTCACCACACACGAGGCGCACCAGATCCTCTATGAGGCCGGTCATGCGCGGCAGACACACCAGAGAGTTGTGGACCAGGTGGCGGCGACGCTGATTTTGCAGTCGTTTCTGGACGAGCAGGGAATAGGGAGTAGGGAATAGGGAACAAAGAGCCCTTTCAGGTCGACGCGGTCTGTACTGTCGATCCGGAGTGGCCGCACCTTTTTTCTCCGTTTCTCCGCCCTGCGTTCCTGATGCCGCGGCGCGTATAATCAAAAACGTCGGAATCTTTCATCACTCGCGGGTGACGTTCCCCTTCCCCGCCACGGACAATCAATGCCCGAACACATCAAAAAACAGCTTCTTCATGAGATCAAACAACTTGAGCACGAACTTGCTCATGAGTTGCCCGCCGAGATCAAAAAAGCAGCCGCTCTCGGAGATCTCTCTGAGAACGCCGAATATCACATGGCCAAGCAGCGGCAGGACTTTGTCAACGCCCGGCTGGGCCAATTGAAGCGCCGCATGGCAGAGCTTTCGCTGGTGAATCTGGCCAACATTCCTAGGGACAAGGCTGGCTTCGGGTCGAGAGTTGTAGTCTACGACGCTACCAAGGACGAGGAGATTGTCTACCGGTTAGTGACGAGCGAGGAGTCCGACGTGGCGAAGGGGTTGATCTCGACCACATCGCCGATCGGGCGCGGGCTGGTGGGCAAGCGTGTGGGCGACGTGGCCACCATTGTTACGCCGAACGGCAAGCGCGAACTCGAGGTTCTGAAACTCACGACAATTCACGACGAGACCGGTGAGGACGAGGGCGAAAAAGCTGCGGCCGGCGCGCAATAGGTGAGAAAGAACTAGCCGCTAGCTTCTGGCCTCTAGCTCCTAGCTCTTTTGTTCGTGAAGCAATGGTGGAATTCCGGCTGCGGTAAAGCTGAAGGCTAGAAGCTAGGAGCTAAAAGCTAGAATGACCTGGACCAGCGCATTCGGCCGCGCCTGCGGTTGGCTTCTCGACCGCATCGTGCACGGGCTGGCGCTTACCCGCATCTCTCCCAACGTACTTACGTTTCTCGGGCTGGTGATCAACATCGCTGCCGCATTCCTGTTTGGCCACGCCAACGCGTCGAATGCCGACCGCATGTTTTTCTACGCAGGCATGGTGATTGTTGGTGCCGGTCTTTTCGACATGGTGGACGGCCGTGTGGCGCGGCGCACCAACCAGGTGACGGTGTTTGGCTCGTTCTTCGACTCGGTAATCGACCGCTACTCCGATGTGGTGCTGTTCTTCGGGCTGCTGGTCTACTACGGGCGCATCAACCGCTTTCGGTACGTGGTGCTGGTGGCGTTCGTCATGGTGACCTCGCTGATGGTCAGCTACACGCGCGCCCGCGCCGAGGCGCTCATCGGCCAGTGCAAGGTGGGCTTCATGGAGCGGCCGGAGCGAATCGTGCTGATCATCCTCGGCGCGCTCTTCAATCACTGGGGCGTAATGGCGCCGGTGCTGTGGGTGCTCGCCGTGCTCTCCACGATCACGGTGATCCACCGGATCACGTACACCTACCAGTACACAAAGTACCTGGCGCCGCTGAGCTAGGCATTACTGCCGGTTTTTCTTCCACTCCTCATACGGGATGCGGGGGATGGTGATGAATGCGTCGCGCGTGCGAACGTAGTTGCCCAGGCCGTTCATGCGGCCCACGGAGTGCAGTTCTTCCGCACGAATATACGGGCCTGCCGGATCGACGTAGCGGTCGTCCACGTAAATGGCGACCACGCGGCCCAAGATGATGCGCGAGCGGCCGATCTCCATGGTGGTGTACTCGCGGCACTCGAGAGCGGCGTGCGCCTCGGCCAAGCGCGGCGGCCTTACCTTCTGCGAAGGTGTGGTGGTGAAGCCGGCGATCTCTACCTCGCTCATTT
>JASHVE010000546.1 GCA_030039675.1 Acidobacteriaceae bacterium
ATCGCGATCCTCCAATCAAAGTCGAACAGCGCATCTGTTGTTACGAGACAAACGGCATGAAGCGCTCTCGAAGCCGCGGGCACTTCACCCATTGCCATGAATCCGACTGCATCTTCTGCGTTCGCCTCAGCGGAACCGAAAGCGGTACATTTCGTAGCCCGGATGCAGCCCTGTGAAAACGCTTGCAATCATGCAGACCAAGCTATTGCGCAGATCCGGGGAAATACTAACGGGAAAAAGCCTGCGCGAATATGTAATGGTTTACATCGGCTGGAAGAGTACGACCACCGTTAGACGGTTGTCAAGATTTTTTTGGATACTGAGCCAGCACGGAATGCAATGGGAGCCGCTCCGGCCGTTAACTTGCTCAGGCAGGCGGAATTGTCGGCGTAGTGGGGGCTGAAGCACGTAAACCCGCCGCAAGCTTAAACCTATTCCGACTTAGCGCCGCTTCGCTCCCGCGGGCGGAGCCGTCGAATTCCGGATGACTAGGTGCGGGTGCAGCGGTTGGTCAACTGCGATCTCCCTCCCCTGCACTATCTTCCACAGGCACTCAAAAGCGCGGGCGGCCACTTCGCGCCGGGGATGGCGAATGGTGCTGAGAGGCGGATGCACCATGCTGGCGATCGGCACGTCGTCAAAACCGATGATCGAAAGATCCCGCGGCACGCGAACCCGGCTGGCATGCGCCGCCTGCAGAGCGCCAACCGCCATCAGGTCGTTCGAGGCCACGATTGCAGTCGGACGGGGATTGCGCGCGAGCAGCGCGTCCATGGCCTTGCGCCCTCCCTCCACGCGCATATCTCCAATCGCGATCCACTCACTGCGCACGTGCAGTCCATGGTCTCGCAGCGCAGCAGTAAACGCATCCTTGCGTCCACGCGCGGAGTTCAGCGACTGCGGGCCGGCGATGAAGCCGATGTCGCGATGCCCCAGCGCAAGCAGATGCTCGAGCGCCTCGCGGAAACCAGTCGTATATTCGACGAGCACGTTGGGATATTTACCAGCCATGGCCCGCTGATTCATCAAGACCACCGGGATTCCGGCGTTTATCGCCTCTTTGAGCGAATCTTCCTCCACCTCCGAGGTCATTACAGCGATGGCGTCAACACTCCGCTCGATCATTCTCCGGATGCAGTTGTGCAATCGCCTGGGATCGTAGTTGGTGTGCGTAAAGATCACCTCAATACCCTCAGCGGCAGCCAGTGCCTCGAATGCGTCAATCAGTTCGGGAAAGAAGGGATTGTTCACGTCGGAGACGATCAACCCGAACATGCGGGTCCGGCCCACCCGCAAGCTGCGCGCGTTGGGATTGGGGACGTAATTCATCTCCGCGATGGCGCGCCGGACGCGTGCGACGGTCTTCTCCCGAACACCGGGAAACCCGTTCAGGACGCGCGACACCGTAGCCGTGGATACGTTGGCGCGTTTGGCAACCTGCAGAATGTCCATTGGATCGATCCGCTGCCCCTTCCTTAAATAAACCAGCCGGGCGATCGCGCGCAATCGCAAAAATCACGCCGGAGCGGAATTTGTGTAATCCTTTACAGCTCTTCACTTTCTGCGCTATCGTTAGTTTTCGTCAATTCTCACGTCCCTTGTGTAAGGATTTTCTCCATGGACCGGCGATCATTCTGTAGCCTCACCGCAGGCGCGTTTCTCAGCAAGGGAATGCTCGCCGGCCAGTCCCCCGCCGACGGGCACGCATCCAATCTCCGCTTCACGCAGGAGCGCACCGGCGAGGGCCCATTCCTGGCCTCCGGCAACGGTCGGCAGCCTCACATCCTCCTCATCAGCGCCGATATGGTCGGTCCCGACCTCTACCATCCTGCGCGGTCTCTTTCGCAGCACGTGCAACTGCCCGCGATTCGGTCGCTGATGCAGGAAGGAACATTTTTCTCCAACGCCTTTTGCACTGTCCCGCTCTGCTCGCCATCACGCGCATCTTATCTTACCGGCCGGTACAGCTACGTGCAGGGCAACAGCGAGCGAGCGCCCGAGGGTCTTGAGACCCAGCTCCGGCCCGACGATGTAATCTTCCCGGAGTACCTGAAGGCCGCAGGCTACCTTACCCGCCAGGTAGGCAAGTGCCACGTGGGCGCAAAGAAGTTTCTCGACGCCTTCGGAGACAACGAGCAGCCGTGGGATCGGTGGTCGCCTCCGGTCTTTGATGACGATGCGTTTCTCGCCTATCAGCGCAGCCTCGGCGTGAAGCCGCAGAAATACGCGCGAGAGATCGTCTTCCGCATGCAGGACCGCACAACGCCCGGCAACTCCGCCGGTGGATGGGTTGTGCAGGAGGACGGCAAGCCGTTCCCCCTGGAAGCGCAGTACAGCTATTACCTGGGCAGAAAGGCCATCGAAACGATAGAGGGCCTCGCCGCGAATGGATCGCTCCAGCGCCATCCCCTGTATCTGCAGCTTGATTTCTTCGATCCGCACCAGCCGTTCTCGATACCTGCCGGATTCGAAGAGCGGGAGCGCGAACTACGGAAGATCATAACCACGCCGGATTCGTGGCGCGCAGCACAACAACGCGACTTCGAGCGCGCAGCCGACGAACCGGAGATCGTCGACATCTATCGCCGCTACTGGGGAATTTACGATCCTCAGCAGCTCATTGACTACCGCATCGCGTACGTTTTGCAGATGGAAGTCGTAGATCGCATCATCGGCATGGTGCTCCAGCGGCTCAGGGAGCTGAGCCTCTACGACGATATGCTCATCGTCTTCATCTCCGACCACGGTGAGATGAATGGACGCCGCGCGACTGTCGACAAAGGTGTCTATCTCTATCCCGACATCGTGCGCGTGCCCATGATCTACAAGCCGCCCGCAGTCATGCCGCGCAAACAGGCCACGATAGAGACGCCTGCCTCGCTGCTCGACCTCTCGCAGACGATTCTCGATTTTGCCGGCATCCGGGCAGAGGCTAAGTTCGATGGCATCTCACTCAAGCCTGCACTCCAAACAGGCGAGGGTACAGGAGAGCGCATGCTGCTCTTCTTCGGCGGATGGCACGTCGGCGTAAACTTCGATTGCGGCATCCAGCGCCGCGCCTCCGACGGCCGCCGCTATCTCTACTCGTACAACTGCACGTCACAAGTCGATGAGCTCTTTGATCTGGACAGCGATGACGCGCACAATCTCATCAACAGCACGGAGCACGCGCAGGTACGGAAGGAACTCATCCGCTGCTTGGGTGCAGCGCTTCAATCCGATCCGCGCTGGGTAGGCTACTGGGCCGAGTTCCGCATCGCGCGGTTTCACGATCTTCCTTGGGCGCAAGGAGACATGCAGCTCTTCACGATGCCCAGTTGAACCGAAAACGTTCAGCCCAGTGAATCGATGAGCGCAACAGCCGCATTGGAGACGCCGCTACCTATTCCACAGTAACCGCGATGCCCTTCCCATCGTCCGGCAGAATGAAGCTGAAGCTCTGCGCCGCCCGTGACACGGGCACAGAAGCGTCCTTCGAGTTGGCCGAGACCTCCCCTTTTTG
>JASHVE010000039.1 GCA_030039675.1 Acidobacteriaceae bacterium
GTGACCAAACTGGACGTTCTCGACGAACTCGACGAGATCCCGGTCTGCATCGGTTACGAAATCGATGGGACGATCACGGACGAGATTCCAGCCGACGTGGACGGCCTTGAGCGCATCAAACCCCGTTATACGAAGCTGAAAGGCTGGCGGAAGTCGACGGAGGGCATTACGGAGTTTGAAAAGCTGCCGCACGAGGCGCGCGAGTATCTTCGCTTCCAGGAGCGCGAGAGTGGAGTGCGCATCGGCATGGTGTCTACGGGGCCGGACCGCGAGCAAACCATGCTGCTGCCTGAATTCGCGCGGGCGCTCGACAGCATTCACACATAAATGTGCCTTCGCAGGTACACTTGAGGAACCCCGCTGCCGGACCGTCGGCGAGAAGGAAGATTGTCTATGGTGAGTTTTGTCGTCTGGTTCAAATTTGCCCCGGAAGATCGTGAGGAAATTACGGAAACTCTCCGTCATCTCGCAGACGCTTCGCGAAAGGAGCCAGGCTGTATCAGCTACATTCCCCACCATCTGCAGGACGACCCCGATACGGTGCTGATCTACGAGCAATATCGCGACGACGCAGCGTTGGCAGCGCACCGCGAATCGCCGCATTTTCAAAAGTATGGCGTGGGCGGGCTGTTGCAGAAGATGCGCGAACGAAACCTCCAGAACCTGATTGCTCTCGTCTGATAATCTTTTGTCGTCCAATGGTTGCAAGTGCCATCTGGCGCAGCTTAGTTGCTCGAAATCGCAGCGGACACCAAGCGGATGCGGTTTTGCCTGAAATTCATTGACCAGGGGGCCGGTTCGAGGCTACCATCCGTTACGCCTATGACGGGTTCAGCAAGCTACTCATGGACCTTTACCCACCGCGTCCCGGCCAGCCGGACCATTGTCGTGGCGTTACTTCTGGCAACGGTTACGGGTTCGCTGCTGGGCGGAACACTGCGCGCACAAAAACATGAGCGGCGCCACGAGATCGACCATCTCGAAGAGGCGTGGCGAGACGCCCTCCTCAAAGACGACAGCGCGGCGATGAGCGGGCTGCTCGCCGACGACTATATGGCGATCACCTCCAACGGGACTTTGCAAACCAAAGACGAGGCTCTGGCCAATCTCCGCTCCGGCCGCGTGCACATCACAAGTCTCGAGATCTCCGACCGCAAGATCAGGTTCTACGGAAGCACCGCGCTGGTCACCTCAACGGCTAACATCGAGGGGACTACGCCGGAGGGCAACATTTCGGGCAGCTATCGGTATACGCGCGTTTATGTCGAACGCCCTCCGGGGGTGTGGAAGATCGTCAGCTTTGAAGCGAACCGGGTTCTCGGGCCCGGCTTTCACAAGTGATCCGAATAAAATATAGGAAGAATGCCTGAGTTGCCCGAGGTGGAGACGATTGCCCGCGGCGTCCACGAACGCGTGCGCGGCGACTGCATTGTTCAGGCCTGGTTCAGCGGATACTCCGAGCCTTTCAAAACTCCTCCTCTCCGCCAGGCTAAGGGGCTTGCCGGGCGTAGCGTTCTGGCTGTTCACCGCACCGGAAAGCACATTGTCTGCGAGCTGGGACCGGCGGATAACGAGGGGCGATGCGGTACTAGCGAACGTCCTGAAGCACAATGGATCGTTCATCTTGGCATGAGCGGCCGGCTGCTGGTGACCACGCCCGAGGCGCCCGTGGCCGCGCATACGCACGCCCGCCTGAGCCTGGCCAGCGGCCGCGAGCTGCGCTTCGTCGATCCGCGGCGTTTCGGCCGGCTTGAATTCCGCGATCTTCAACGCGGTCAGTCTTTTGGTGCACCTGGAGCGGACCCGCTCGCCATCGGCCCCGAGAAGTTCGCGGCGCTGTTCCGCGGGCGCCGGCTGGCTATCAAGGCCGCGCTGCTTAACCAGACGCTTCTCGCAGGGGTGGGCAACATCTATGCGGATGAGAGCCTGTTTCATGCCGGTATTCGGCCGCGACGGGCTGCGGGCCGGCTTACGCGCGCAGAGCTCGAACGGCTGCGTATCTCCCTGCGCCAGGTTCTGAGCCACGCCATCCAGCTGGGCGGGTCGTCGGTCTCCGATTATGTGGATGCCAACGGCATACGCGGCTTTTTTCAGCTGGAGCATTGCGTTTACCTGCGCACCGGCGAACCCTGCCGGCGGTGCCAAACACCCATCCGCCGCATCGTCCTAGCTGGCAGGGGAACTCACTTTTGTCCTCATTGCCAGCGCTGAATCATGCCCGCAAAACACGCGAAGATATGTTCGCTATGATTTTTTGAAGTTTTCGCCTTTATAGTCTCCCATATTCGAGACTTGTGGGTCGGATCATTCCATGTAACTGTTTGAATTAAAAGGATCTGTGGAACGGCATATCGATTGCATTGTTAAAAGCGCCAGTGATGTTGCGGCTGCTAGCCCTTAGGCAGCTTGAAGCACAGCAGGCAACCAGCAAGAGCCACCGCCTATGAGCGGCCCGCAAAAAGGGAAGGCCAAGCTGGCGAAGCCTGCAAAAGGTGCGGTGGATCAACACCGCCCAGTCCTGCTCGGGAGGCCAGTGACCGCTGCAGGATCGTGAAACGCCACCCGAGCGGTGGCGTTTCGTCTTTTGGGGTGCATCCAACGGAGGAAGGTTGCAATTCCGTACGATGTGACTATTGATCTTTTTTGATTCACAAACTCCCCTTGCCAGTCGTCTGCCTTCGCTGTACTATCAAAGTTGCCTATCAAGCGGCTGACGCGGGCCACCCTGGTTGGGGTAGAGCAAGCTCGCCGCCGAGCCGGCAAACTCCCGTCAAACAGCTCATTCCATATCTGGCTGCGCGGGGCAAAAGGCTCACAGAGGAAGGGCATAGCCTGCGAAAAAACACCGGCCGCCACACTACGATCGGGACCAGCAGTTAGGTTCGGCCCAGGCTCCTGCGTAGGACGCGGCAGAGGAATTTTCCAGAGATTTGTGGAAGCGCTGGGCTCAGGAAGCTTATCCGGTATTGCTCCGGCGGGAAGAGTTTGCTGTACGAGCAGGGTCCGGCGGCCTGAATTGAGTCAAACCGCAGTCCATCTGGATGGAGATACGATTACCGGCGTGCGTTTGAAGGTCGTGATCCCGAATCGCGCAGTTCCAGCGCAAAGTAAGCGGGAGCTAGTAGGGGCCATGAATCGATCGGCGGGGGCCGACAGTGTTCTCGTGCCAGTGCGGCAGGGGAGAAGTTAGAAAGCTCAGCGTGGATGTGAAATGGCTGAGCATCGAGTTCGATGCACTATATTGCAAAGCACCAGGAAGTACACGCATGACCACAGAATCGACGCAGCCTCAGCCGGAGCTGGGGCCCGCACCTGACAATGGCCAGGTGCAGTCGCAAGGACATCGGCGCCGCAGGCGCCGCCGCAAGAATAAATCCAGCCAACAAGGCGCGCCGCAAAACCACCAGGGGCAGCAGGGTCAGCCCCAGCCACAGATGCAGGCTCCGCAGCCCGCGCGTGCAAAGCCTGCCCATCCTGCCCAGGGCCGCAAGAAGAAGAAGTTCTTCCAGAAAAACGCGGCGCCGCAGTCCTCGCCGGGCAACAGCCTCGGCGGGCACCAGCAGGGCAAGCGCAAAGGCAAACAGAGAGGACCGCGCGAGTTCGTTGGTCCAATGGATCACAGCTATCGCGCGGTGAACGGCAACGTCGCCGACGGACCACCGTCCACGATTCAGATAGCAGGCAACAATCACGCCGGCTATTATGCTGATGCTTACGCGCATCAACCCGCAACTCCGGTGCGCGAAAATGCACCCACACGCATCTTCTGCTTTATTGAGGATCTCTTCTTTCTCGCAAAGATCCAGGAGACCGCACGCAAGCTGGGTGTGAAGGTGGAATTCGTGAAGGGCGACAAGGATGCCATCACGAGGATTCTGGGAGCGCCGGGAAACGAACGCCCTTCGCTGCTGGTCTTCGACCTGAACAATGTGAATGCCAAGCCACTGACACTCATTCCCAAGTTCCGCTCGAAGTTCAAGAAAGCCGTGTCGATCATCGGCTTCCTGAGCCACGTGCAGGGTGACCTGAAGTTGAAGGGCGTCGAGGCGGGATGCGACGTGGTGATGCCGCGGTCCGCGTTCTCGCAGAGCCTGCCGAATCTGCTGCGCCGCTACGGGGTGGAAGAGGAAGAGGAACACGCGCAGCCTGTGTAACGGCAGGGAATAGGGAGTAGGGAACAGAAAGGCGCTCCTAGCGCTTCAGCTTGTTCATCATGGTGACAAGCATCCGGCCAACTTCGTTCGACAGGGACTGGGCTTCGCGCAATGAATCTTGTTGACCAAAGCCCAACGCTCCCGCGATGACGAGTTGTGTCTGGACCTCGCCGTTCGAACCTCTCGCATGGCCAAGGAACGAGACATATTCGCCCTTTGTCGCTTTGCCATAGCCTTCCGCAATATTGCTCGCGACCAAAACCGACGCACGCCTCAGCTAGTTGGTTAGGCCAAACTGTTCCGATGCCGGGAATGAAGAGGTGAGCAGGTAAATCGCGATGCTTAATTGAACAGCCCGCTGCCAAACCGTAAGGTCCCGGAAGGAATCACCCACTTTCCAACTCCCTGTTCGACAAACCGCATGCCGCTCTATTCCCTGTTCCCTACTCCCTATTCCCTGCATTTCTCATCCCGGCGGCCAGGTCATGGGGCGTCCGCCCATCAGGTGCAGATGCAGATGATCGACCGTCTGCCCGCCGTCTTCGCCGCTATTTACGACGACGCGATAACCTTTCGTCAGCCCCTGCTGGTGCGCAATCTCCTTTGCGGTCCATAGCAGATGACCCAGGAGATCGCGGTGATTCTCAGCGGCTTCGCTCAAAGAAGCGATATGTTCGCGCGGCACGATCAACACGTGCACTGGCGCCTTCGGGCCGATATCCGCGAAGGCGTAAGCGGAGTCATCCTGGTAGATGGCCTTTGAAGGAATCTCGCCGGCGACAATTTTGCAGAAGATGCAGCTCATAACGGGACCAGTGTACAGGACGGGCGTCAGCTCGTGTGATCGAGCACGATCTTCCATCCTTGCGGGCCTTTGCGCCACACGAGAGAAAAGATGCCATCGTCTTTGGTGGCCGTGCCTTTCTGCGTGCGCTCGAGATGAAAGTTGCCGGTGACAACGGCGTATTCCGTCGCACCGCAGGAGGCAGGCAGGAGCCGCACTTCGATGTTCGAAAAGCCGAGTGTGCCCATCTGCCCTGCGTTCGCATACGCTGCGCGATAACGCTCGAGGATCGGCTCATAGCCTTTGCGGACTGTGCTACCGATCAAGGTGGTTGCCGGCGAGTTCTCGTAAGCCTGCATGAAGGCCGGAATATCGGCGCGGTTCCAGGCCGCGGCCTGAGCAGCCATGGCCGTGCGAATGGCCGCTTCGTCTGCACTCTGAGTGCTTTGAGCAACTGAGGTATATCTGCCACTAATGCAAGACAACAACAGGAAGAGCAGTAGAATACGCCGCATAGTCCGCACCTCCGCGTCCAGCTTACAATAGCGCTATGGGCGCCTTCCGCATTGTTCATACGGTCTGCTCGCACGACTGCCCGGATTCCTGCGGAGTGCTGGTGACGGTGAACGAGGAGGGCCGCGCCGTAAAGGTGCAGGGTGACCCGAAGCACCCGGTGACACAGGGCTTTCTCTGCGGCAAGGTGGCCAAGTACCTCGATCGCGTGTACTCGCCGGAGCGCATCCTTTATCCACTGCGGCGCAAAGCCGGCGCAGCGAAGGGACCGCTGCCGCGCGGGCATGAGCATGAGAGCTTTGAGCGCGTTTCGTGGGACGAAGCTCTGGATGCGATTGCCGCGCGCCTGCAGCAGATCAGCACGAATTGCGGCCCCGAGTCGATTTTGCCGTACAGTTATGCCGGCACCATCGGCGTGCTCGGATACGGCTCAATGGACCGCCGTTTCTTTCATCGCCTGGGCGCGAGCCAGTTGGATCGCACCATCTGCGCAGAGGCAGGCGGGCAGGCGTGGAAGCTCGTGTATGGCAAAAAGCTCGGCACACCTACAGAAGATTTTCGTTTGG
>JASHVE010000040.1 GCA_030039675.1 Acidobacteriaceae bacterium
GTCGGCGGCTGTGCGGGGCTGGCGATTGAAGACGCGCGCCGGATGGTGGCCGACGGCATTGCGGCACTGGTTCCGCATGCGCGGGAACGCAAGGTACGCATTGGCCTCGAGCCGCTGCATCCCATGTACGCGGCGGACCGTTCCGTGTTGAACACGATTGGCCAGGCGCGGGAGCTTGCATCGCACTATGACCCGCGAGATGTAGGCGTGATTCTCGACACGTTTCAGATCTGGTGGGACCCGCAGGTTGCGGAATTGATTGCGCAGGCGGCGGGTCGTATCTTCGGCTTTCATGTTTCGGACTGGCTGGTTCCGCTGCCCGATGTGTTGCTGGGGCGCGGGCTGATGGGCGATGGGGTGATCGATCATCGCAAGCTACGCCTGCTGGTGGACGAGGCTGGTTATTCGGGATCGATTGAAGTGGAGATCTTCAATCGCGCGCTTTGGGATGCCGATCCGGATACAGTATTGACGCAGGTGATTGAGCGATTTGAAAAATTTGTTTAGTGGGAGTGGGTTTAGGTGAGAGTGAACGAGACGCTGACGCCGCAGTTTCTGATGCCGGCTGTTGAGCGCGCTGCGGCCCTGTCGGCAGAAAAGACGCAGCGACTGGAACGGCGATGGAAGGCGCCGGACGGAGCGCCGGTTTTCACAGCCGCCGGCAAATACACCGCGCGGAGCTGGACACAGTGGACGCAGGGCTTTCAATATGGCATCGCGCTGCTTGGCTTCGATCTTACGGGCGAGCGCGGGCTGCTTGATGTTGCGCGGAGCCATGTTGCTGCCGATATGGCCGAGCACCTGACGCACACAGGTGTGCACGATCACGGCTTCAACAACATATCGACCTACGGGCAACTGCGGCGGCTGATGCTCGAAGGCCGCATCGAGAGAAATGATTGGGAGCTGCGCTTTTATGAGCTCGCGCTCAAGGTGAGCGGCGCGGTGCAGGCGGCGCGGTGGACGGGCCTGCCCAACGGGCTCGGCTACATCCATTCCTTTCATGGAAGCCACTCGCTGTTTATTGATACGATGCGCACGCTGCGGATCTGCGCCATTGCGCATCAACTCGGTCATGCGCTCTTGGGCGAGCAGGACCGGCGCGTGAATCTGCTGGGCCGGCTGCTTGCCCATGCGCAGACTACTGCGCAATTCAACATCTACTACGGAGAGGGGCGCGATCACTACGATCTGCCCGCACTGCGCGGGCGCACGGCGCATGAGGCGATCTTCAATCCGGCGAGCGGCGCGTTCCGGTGCCCCTCGTCGCAACAGGGTTATTCGCCCTTTACGACGTGGACGCGCGGCCTGGCGTGGGCGATGCTTGGCTTTGCAGAGCAGCTCGAATTCGTCCAGTCACTGCCGGAGAGCGCGTTCGATGGGGAGGGCCTTCCGCAAAAGTCCGATGCTTGCGCGATGCTTGAACGCGCGGCGCGTGCGACGTGCGATTTCTATCTGAGGCAGGCGAGCGCTCTTGACGGCATCTGCTACTGGGATACCGGTGCGCCGCAACTCGATCGTCTTGGCGGGTGGCGCGAAAAGGCGGCTGAGCCGTACAACGAGTATGAGCCGGTGGACGCATCGGCCAGCGCGATCGCTGCGCAAGGGCTCATCCGGCTGGGCCGCGCGCTGGGCGATGCGGGCCGCAGCTACGCGCAGGCGGGACTGACGATTGTCGAGCGATTGCTGCACGAGCCATATCTTTCCGTCAGTGCAGAACACGAGGGGTTGTTGTTACACAGCATCTATCACCGGCCCAATGGCTGGGATTTTATTCCGCCGGGCGCGAAGATTCCCTGCGGCGAGTCGAGCATGTGGGGTGACTATCATCTGTTGGAAGTTTCGTTGCTCGTGGCGCGGATGGCCGAAGGGCAATACTACACATTTTTTTAGCACGGCCAAGAGCCCGAAAGGATTCCTCATGGCGATCGAAAACAAAGTTGCGCTCGTCACCGGCGGCTCGCGGGGCATCGGACTGGGCATCGCACTGGCGCTGGCGGAAGCCGGGTTCACGCTCGCAATCTGCGGCCGGCGCTCGCGGGAGAAGGCGCAGTCTGCGCTCGACGCGGTCCGTTTGCACAGTGAGCGGTCAATCTATGTGCAGGCAAACGTTGCCGACGGCGCGGATCGTGCCGATCTGTTGCTGACAATCGAAGAACAGTTCGGCCGGCTCGATGTGCTGGTGAATAACGCGGGCATTGCGCCGCGGTTGCGTGCCGACATTCTCGAAGCGCGGGAAGAGAGCTTTGATGAACTGATCGCTACGAATCTCAAGGGGCCGTACTTTCTCACGCAGGCAGTTGCGGCGTGGATGATCCGGCAGCGCGGGGACGATGCACGAACGCAGCAGGCTATCGTCAACATCAGCTCCATCTCCGCCACGGTGGCCAGTGTGAACCGCGGCGATTACTGCATCTCGAAGGCCGGCATTGCCATGGCTACGCGGCTGTGGGCTGCCCGGCTGGCGGAGTACGGCATCGGCGTGTACGAGGTACGGCCCGGTATTATCGAGAGCGACATGACAGCGGGTGTGCGCGCAAAATACGATGCGCTGATCGAGGGCGGGCTGCTGCTCGAGAAACGGTGGGGCACGCCACAGGACGTGGGCCGCGCGGTGCGTGTGCTGGCTACGGGCGAGCTTTCGTATGCGACCGGCGCGGTCGTTGTCGTGGATGGCGGCTTGACGCTGGAACGGCTTTAGTGGCGGCGAAGAGAGATGAATGACTCGCAAACCAGCGCCGTCGCGCCTTCGCCTGCGGTGCAGCGGGGATGGCAGTTCGCGGTGTCGTCCGGAATTCTGGGATGGGTTCTCGACGCGTACTACTTTTTCATCCTGATCTTTCTGGTCGATGCGCTGGCGCGGAACTTTCACGTGACGAAGGCCGCGGTGGTGTGGTCGATCACGGTGACGCTGGCTACGCGGCCGCTGGGCGCACTGCTTCTGGGTTATCTGGCCGACCGGTATGGGCGCCGGCGGCCGTTGATGGCGTGCGTTCTTTTCTTCTCGCTGGTCTCGGCGCTGACGCCGTTTGCGCCCAACTATGCGGTCTTTCTGCTGCTGCGTGCGCTTTACGGCATCGGGATGGGTGGGTACTGGGGCATCGGCGCCTCGCTGGTGATGGAGAGCTCACCGGCGCGCTGGCGCGGGCTGTTTTCGGGCATCATGCAGTCCGGTTATTCCGTCGGCTATCTGCTGGCGGCGCTGGCGGTGCCGCTGGTTGCACCGCGCTGGGGCTGGCAATGGGTGTTTCTGGCAGGGCTGGCGATTGCGGCGCTGGTTGCATGGCTCACGCTGCTCGCGCCGGAGTCGCAAGCGTGGCAGAGAACGCAGCTCGGCCGCGCCGGCGATCTTGTGCGCGTTGTGCTGCACCACAAAATGGAGTTCCTCTACCTGGTGCTGCTGATGACGGTGATTACGTGCTTCTCGCACGGCTCGCAGGACCTCTATCCCGATTTCCTGACGACGCTGCACGGGTTTTCGAGCGGCATGGTCTCGAAGCTGGCGATTCTTTACAACGTGGGCGCAATTCTCGGGGCGCTTGTTGTCGGCCATCTCTCGGAGAAGCTGGGGCGGCGCAGGTCGATTCTGCTGGCGCTTGCGATTACGCTGGCTGCGATGCCGGCGTGGGCCTTCGGCGCGTCAGTCTTCGCGCTGGCCGTGGGATCGTTCCTGATGCAGTTCGGCGTGCAGGGCGTCTTCGGCGTGATCCCGGCGCACCTGAACGAGCTTTCTCCTGCCAGTGTGCGCAGCCTGTTTCCCGGCGTGGTCTATCAGCTCGGCATGCTGCTGGGTGCGCCTTCGGTGAGCGTTGAATATGCTCTGCGCCGCGGGATGGGCTATGCCTGGGCGCTCTCGGCTTTCGAACTGTGCACGATTGCGGCGCTGTTTCTGCTGTGCGCCTTTGGCCCCGAGCGCAGGGGACGCGATCTGGCGAGTTGAGTGCCGAGGCGTTAAAAACATTCCTCAGCGGCTGAAGCCGGAGATTGTTTGGAGGCTTTTGCGGCATGAGTGAACTCGTGCCCTGGTACAAAACACTTCGGCAGAATGGATCAGACACTGCCTGAGCCGAAAACAGAAGCGCCCCCCGTAACCGAGGGGCGCTTCTGTTGTTCTGCGTTTCGATGAGGCGGCTTAGTTGACCGTCAGGTTGAAGGTGGTGGATTCGCTTGTGCTGGCCGGGTCGTTGCCTTGCCCGGTCACGGTGAAGGTGTAAGTACCGGCCGTGGTCGCCGAAGTGCCACCGCCGCCGGAGCTCGAAACGCTTCCGCCGCCGCAGGCCGAGAGGCTGCCCATCGCAGCGAACAGGAGCACGATACCGAGCAGCGCGCGCCAGCTACGCCGCCGCGCGGGAATTCCCAGGAAGACCAGGAACGCCAGAACCGCGCCTCCACCCGCTCCCAGCCAGCCGTTACGCGGACGAACCAGCTCGGCGGAGGCCGCTGTGGTGTCCACGGTTGCCGTGCCGCCAGGGGTATTGTTCGGTGTACCCGAAGTGTAGGTGATCGTGCCCGTGACGGAGCAAGTGGGTAAGCTGACGGCATTGGATGGACCGTTGGTGACTGTGCAGGAGTTTAGAGTCACCGTTCCCGAATAGTCCGTGCTGCTGGCGGTTCCGGTGATGGTGGATGTAGCCGATGCGCCGGGTGAGACCGCAGCCGGAGTTGTTGCTGCCAGCGCGTAGGCGGACTGCGTGACGGTTACGGTGACGGGAGTACTTGTTGCCATAGCATAATTCGAGTCGCCGCTATAGTTAGCCGTCAGCGTCGCCGAGGGTGCGCTCAGGTTGTTGGCCGGGATGGTGAAGCTGGCGCTGCCGCTGCTCAAGGCTGTGGCTGACGACGTATATTTGCCGCCGCTTAGCGTTACGGTTCCTGTGGGTGTCGGGCCTGCTCCTGTTACCGCCACGGTCACGCCCAGGCTCTGGCCGCTGTCGATGCTGGAGGAGGCCGGCGTCACGGCGATGGTCGGCGTCAACGTGGTGCCTGTTGTGATGGCGACTGTGTCAGTTCCGGTGCCGCCGGCGTAGTTGGCGTCGCCGCTGTAATCCGCCGTGATGAGCAGATTGCCGGCCGACAGGGTATTGGCTGGGATCGTGATGGTGGCGCTTCCGTTTGAGAGCGTGGCCGCGGCCGTCGTTGTGCTGCCATACTTCAGGTATACGCTGCCGCTCGGCACGGCCGTCGCTCCCGAGGGTCCAGCCACCGTTACCGTCACGTTGAGCGGATTGGCCGCATTTGAACTGGCGGGTGCGCTCACCGTGACCGTCGGCGTCATTATATTCACAGTCAGGCTCACGGTTCCGCTGGCGGAGGCATAGGTCGAATCACCGCTGTAGTTGGCAGTGAGGGCGATGCCGGCCGTCAGGCTGTTGGCTGGGATGCTGAACGTTGTGCTCCCGCCCGACAACGTCTGCGTAGCGGTGTATCCGCTTCCGGTCAGCACGATGGTACCGGTCGGCGTTCCGCTTGAACCGGAGACCGTGACCGCGACCGAGACAGCCTGATTGATGGTGATCGTGGTGGGAGAGGCCGTGGCTGTGACTGTCGCCGTGGCGGTGCCCGCATCAGAGACCCACGCGTTCACCACATTGTTCACGTTCATCGATCCCAACCCGGTAGCGAGGTCGAAGCCGGTGGCGGAGTTGTAGCCAGGGGTGGTGCCAGAGCTGACGAGTGTGCCGATGGTATCACCGGAGTTGATCGCCGCGCAATTGGGGGAGGCGACGCCTGTGAACTCTTCCCCATCGTCGCCGCCTTCCGGCGTGCCACTCAAATTACAGGGCATGGAGATGGTCTGCGCATTCGAGTAGCCCGAAGGGCCGTTGTCGATGTCCTGGAAGTAGCAACTGCTCGAGGTGGTAACGGTCTCCGCGCTGCAACTTGCGTAAGTTTGCTGTCCCGCGAGCTTATACAGTTCCGGGTTCGCAAGACCCTGCGGCGCGCCGGCTTTCTGGTTGATGAGCGCCATCACCCCGGCCATCTCCGGCGTGCCTACCGATGTTCCGCCAACCTCCTGCGCCGTGTTCTCCGTCGTGTCGCTATAGGTGCAAGCCCCTAGCGCCGAAACGCAGATGAGTGTTGCGCTGTCGAGAGCGCCGTTACCGGCAAAGAAACTGACGTCGGGAATATCGCGCACGCCATCGCTGGGAATGCCGGTGACGCCAGACTGCCAGGATGGTTTTTGCCATCCGTCATTAGTGAGAGAAACCGTGCCGTTGGCTGTGGTGACGGACGTAGAGCCGGTGGTGCAGGTGGGGGCATTGGGGTCGGTAGCCGAGTCATTGACCACGCAGCCGCTCGCACCGCCGCTGCCACCGACGGTGTCGACGAAGGTCTCAATGTCGGGGTTAAAGCCGTATTCGTCATCGAAGAACCCATCGATGCTGCTCCAGCCGTTGTAGAGGACGCTACATGTCTCTTCGGGGGTTGTGGGATTGACGTTGAAGTAAGAATCCACACCAGCGACGTTTAGCAAAGTCTCGATATATTTGGCCTGGATGGGATTCTCGCAGGTATTGTTCCAGGGAATTTCGGGTACGTAGCCGGCAGCGCTCTCTCCGGTGGTTGCGTTGTTAGAGGTGTTCCAATACGCAGGGCTGCCCTGGCTGGTGCTCGCTGTGGCGCAACCTTCGAAATCGCCGTTGGAAGTATTGTAATAGGGCTGGCACCAGCTGAAATCCGTGCCGCCTACGGCCGTGTTGAAAGGTGTGGACGCCAGACCGCTCACGGAAAGACCGTATTGAGCGACATAGGGATTGCCGTCCGCATCGCCGCCGTCGTCGCAGCTTGGTGAGCCGGAGTCACCGGCTGCCGCAAAGACCGAAACACCTTCCGCGGCCGCAGACTGCCAGAGCGAGTAATAGGAAGCGTTGCCGGAGGTGCCCTCGAACAATTCGCACTGGCCGTAGCTCAAGCTGATGATGTGCGACTTGTAGACGGGAGAAGAGGAGGTGTCGATGTTTTCGAGGATGTACTGGGCCCCCTGGTAGATGGGGTCGTTAGTGGCAGTGCTGTTATAGCCATCGGTGACGAGCACAATCTGCGCGCCCGTGGCTACAGCGCCGGAGACCTCCACGTCGAGCGAGTTCTCTTCCAGGTCGCCGATGCCGCAAATTGCGGTTGCAGAAGTGCTGGTGCAGATTCCGGGATCGATGCCGTTGGCGCCTTTGACCTCTTTTACCGCCAATCCAGCAGGCAACCCGAAGGCGCTGCGGTAGGTGGCTACGTCATTGGAGGCACTGGCAGTGGTGGTGCCGTCTACGTTGATGTCGCTAGTTCCGATGATGGAGATCGTCTGGTTACTGCCGGTGAAGCCGTTGTTCCACACCGGCAGGACGTTATAGATGGTGGCAAAGTCGTAGGGCGTTACATCTTCTTCCAGATAGGCGTTGTCGGTTCCTTGGTCACCATTGATGCCGAACTCCGTGTGCGGGCCCACGGAAAGAGCCGACTTGGCGAGATTGCTCTGCGCCGAACCGGTTGCCGGAGTGCTCACGATGCGCTGCCACTTGCCCGTCGCCGCGTTGCGCTGCACCAGTGCGCCCATCTTATGGAGGGGATGGGGATGGAAGTCGTGCAGCTGCTTTACGCCGACGACGACCGAGGAGAGAGCAGCGGGAATCTGCGGGTCGGTCATGTTGGCGATATGCGGAACGCCGTGCACGTTCAGATTGTGAATCACGGTATGGAAGGCGCTCTGGACCTGGCCGGCCGTTCCGCTGAAGGTGATCGACATGCGGTCTTTGGCGATGTGCGTGACGGCGAATCCGTGGCTCGTCAACCAGCCCGTGATGGTGCTGATGTCAGCCTGCGCGGGGCCGAAGCGTTCGCCGATCTGCTCGGGCGTGAGCCACTGGTGGTAGTTCGGCGAGCCCGTATCGTATTCGCCTTGCACATAGGCATCGAAGGCGGCCTGCTGCTCAGGGCTGCGGCTGAGGACCAGCACCAGATCGGCCATGGGCAGGCCGGCGCTCACCGGTCCGCGGTCGTTCGCGGCGTTGGCGGCGGGGATGGTGTTGCCTTTGAGCGTCACCAGCTGGCCTTCATCGATGGGCCCGGCGATGCGGACGGCAGCTGCGGGTTGCTGGGCGAGAGAGACGATGGGAAAGAAGAGCGCGCCGGCAAGCGCACACAGGGGGAGCGAACGCAGATTTGCCATGTTAGTAGTCCTGGACCTCTACCTTCGAAGAGACCCCCGAAGGGCTAAAAAAGTTGTGCCTGCCGCAGAACATTGACAATGCCGTGACAACGTGGTGCGAAGCTTGTCTGCAGCCGGAGCAGACCCGTTGAGGCCGAGAGGAAACGCAGAAGAACCCACGGGCGGTGTCGCGGCGGCGCTACCCGGGAATCGTGCTGACCGGCCAGACACTGGACGTGCATGCTGCATTTCCGCACAACGACAAAGGGAGCAAATTAGAGCAGAAGCAACAGGGAAAGACGACCCTTTTACGAAGAAACGTCTGATTTACCTCGCCCAGTTAGACGAAGAGCCGTCAGGAAAGTTGACCACGTGCGGGGAAGAGTGGGCACTTCGCCGGGTGGGCTTGCAATGGCTTGAATTGCAATAGACAATTCATTTCTTATCGTATATTATTCCACTTCCCGGGGTGCTCTTGATTTTACCCGGTCGCGGCCATGCGCGCATCCTTATTCATTACCTGTTACAACGATACGCTCTTCCCGGAGACGGGACGCGCGGTGGTCACCTTGTTGGAGAGACTGGGCGTTGGCATCGACTTTGAGCCACGGCAGACGTGCTGCGGACAGATGCACGCCAACACCGGTTTTCGCGCGGAGGCCTTCTCGCTGGCGAAGCGGTTTGTCCGGCTTTATCAGGATGCCGAGGCGGTGGTGATCCCCTCCTCGTCGTGCGTGGCGATGATGCGGGAGCAGTATGCGGGGCTGTTGGAGGAGTTGGGCAACGAAGGGTTGCGCGGCCAGTTCAGGGCGTTGCTGCCGAGGGTGTACGAACTGAGCGAATTTTTGATCGACCGGCTGGGAGTGGAGGACGTGGGAGCGTACTTTCCGCATCGCGTGACCTATCACGCCAGCTGCCACGGGCTGCGGTCGCTGCACCTGGGCGACCGGCCGGCGCGGCTGCTGGCCAAAGTGCGCGGGCTCGATCCGGCGCCGCTCGAGAATCTCGACCGGTGCTGCGGCTTCGGGGGCACGTTCTCGGTGAAGAATGGGGAGGTATCGTCGGCGATGCTGGCGGCCAAGCTGCAGGATGTTTTGGCGACGCGTGCGGAGTTCTGCACGGCGCTGGACAACAGTTGCCTGATGCATCTGGGCGGTGCGCTGCATCGACAGTATGCAGGGATGAGGACCATCCATATGGCGGAGATTCTGGCCAGCACGGAGGCAACTCCGGCAGAGGGGCCTGCATGAGTCATGCGGCCTACCATCCGGTGCTGGACCCGGCGCACGCGCCGCCGTTTCCGGTTGCGGCGCTGCCGGTGCTGCGCAATCCGCAGCTGCGCAAGAATGTGGCGCATGCCATCGATGTGATCCAGGCCAAGCGGGCACGGCTGGTGGAGGAAAAGACGGACTGGCAGGCGTTGCGCACGGCGGCGGCGGCGATCCGCGAACATGCGCTCGACAATCTGGGTGTGTATCTGGAGCAGTTTGAGGCGCGTTGCAGCGCAGCCGGCGGGGTGGTGCACTGGGCTGCGGACGCGACCGAGGCACGGCGGATCATTCTTAAATTGCTGCGCGAGGAAAACGCCTCTGAGATCATCAAAATAAAGACGATGACCTCGGCCGAGATCCAGCTGAATCCGTTTCTTGTGCAACACGGCATCAAGGCATACGAAACCGATCTGGCTGAGATCATTCTGCAGCTTGGCGAGGATGAGCCTTCCCATATCGTCGTGCCCGCGCTGCATGTGAACCGCGCTCAGGTGCGGGAGATCTTTGCGCGGCGGATGGGGATCGAGGACCTTTCGGACGACCCGCAGGCGCTTACCGCTGCGGCGCGGCAGTACCTGAGGCAGAAGTTTCTGAGCGTGCCTACGGCGATTGGCGGCGCAAATTTTCTGATTGCGGAGACCGGTTCTGTTGCGGTGGTTGAGTCAGAGGGCAATGGCCGCATGTGCCTCACGCTGCCGCGGACGATGATTACGATTGCCGGCATCGAGAAGGTGCTGCCGCGGTACCAGGACCTGGAAGTGATGCTTCAGGTTCTGGCACGGTCGGCTACCGGTGAGCGGATGAATCCCTATACTTCGCTTTGGACCGGGGTGACGCCCGGCGACGGACCGCAGCGGTTTCACGTTGTTCTGCTCGATAACGGCCGGTCAGAGATTCTGGCGCGCAAAACGGAGCGGCAGACGCTGCGGTGCATCCGCTGCGCGGCCTGCATGAATGCCTGTCCGGTGTACCGGCAGACGGGTGGCCATGCGTACGGGTCGGTGTATCCGGGGCCGATCGGGGCGATTCTAACGCCGCAGCTTGCGGGGATGCAGCATGCGCAGTCGCTGCCTTATGCCTCGTCGCTGTGCGGCGCGTGTTACGAGGTGTGCCCGGTCAAAATCAATATTCCGGAGGTGCTGATCGACCTGCGCGCCAAGGTGACGGACCAGGAGCGCCGGCAGGCGCGACGATTCTTCGATCCGATGTATCTGGGCATGCGCGTTGC
>JASHVE010000547.1 GCA_030039675.1 Acidobacteriaceae bacterium
AACTGATCGATGGCGTCCATGCCGAACGCGGTCCAGGTAAAGCGCGGATCGCCGATGCCATCGGCTTCCGGCAGGTTGACGCCGTCAATGTAAATCTCCGAAGTGCCTCCAGCGGGGTTGCCGCCGTTGACTGCCGGTGAAGCATCGGTGCTGTTCCCACTACCGACGTAGGATTGCGATACGCCTGGCATGAGGTATGCGAAATCCGTGGCGCGGCGCTGGTCTGCATTGCCGCCGGCGCCCATCAGCAGCGGCAGGCTTGCATACATCTGGTTATCCATCACCGCACCGAGTGTGGCGTTGGTGGTTTCCAGAACAGGCGGAGCGGTGCTTACAGTAACCGTTTGCTCAGCCGAGCCAATGGCAAGCCGGATATTAAGCGCCACGGTCTCCAGCGCATTTACGGTGACATTCTGTTGCACGAAGGTTCTGAAACCAGGAGCGGTTACGGTCACCGTATATCCGCCAGGGGTTAGCGGCGTGACGTTGTAGTCGCCGGAGCCCGTGCTGGTGCGGACGGTGTTCTCACTGGTTGTCACAGACGTAACAGTGATTGTCGCATTCGCAATCACTGCGCCTGTTGTATCCGTTACGGTACCTGAAATAGCACCCGTACCGGCGATCTGCGCCTTGGCCACGAACGGCGTCATCGCCACCGCCACCAAAAGCGCTGCCAGTTTCCAGCTCAGGAACCCGGAACAGCGCGCAGATGCTCCTTTCAACGATTCCTTAAAACTTCTTTGCATTGTTGCCTCCACAACTTCGGTTATCTCGCTTCTCGACACATACTGTGCGGCGCTCTTCTGCCGGTCATGTTATCTACCGTGGTCTGACCACTTTTTGAAGCCCGACCAGTTTGAAGCAGCAGAGGAACGGTTGTCAATAGCGAAAATAAAGGCTCCCGAACGGAAATAGAGCTCCTGAGCATGGGATCGTAGAGCACTCCTGGAATGAAGGGTTTAGCATGACTCGCCTCCATTCCCTTTCTGGATACTGGGACCGAAATTTTCGCTGCTCGTAGAGCGATTATGATCGCAGGTTGCCTTGCATCCGTCGGCAACAATATGCCGGCAGGTGACAAAGGTAACGGGCTTCTCCCGGACGGGCCGTCTGGCGTCCCACTACGGGAAAGAGGGAAATAAAGCCTCTGATGTCAGCTTCGCAGTGCCAGGAAAGCCGTAACTGCATTGATATGAATTGACTTAGACGAACTATGGGTGGAAGAGAAGAAACACGCGATGCCAGGGTTCGCAACGAGGAAGCGACTGGCTCCGGCTGTGTTGGGTGACCTGTTGCAAATGAGCTTGAAGGATTACCGTAGTACCGGCCAGCTCCCGGGCCGCAACCCGATGGGCCGCACTGATGATCAACTGGTCGACTGATCAACGGGCCAGTCCGCGTATTAAGGTGCGTTGATTCCGGGTCCCATTGGTTTAAGCGCCGCCGTTTCCGCTGCCCGGCAGAGGAGGATGACGATTGAGCGTGGGATCACCGCACCTGTTAGCCTGTTCGCTCATCTCAATTGAGGCGCCGGTCTGACCTCGCCTCAAAGCAGGATGATTCTGCTCCGGTGGATCAGCCCTGGTCGACAGAAATGGGGATGAAGAACAAGACAGGCGATTTTACTCACCGTTTATCAAAAATCCCGCAATTAGGAAACAGGCTCCAGCTTCGCCTGCTTACTTTTCACCAAGCCAGCAGGCGCCCTGCGCTCTGTGGGACGCTCCAGCCCCTGCGCCGTCTGTGCCATCCGCAGGTGCTGTTCCATCAGCTTCCTCGCCTCGAGCGGTTTCCGTGTCCGGATCGCGCGGTAGATCTCTCGATGCATCTCTGCCGATTCGCGGCGGTCCGTCGACCGCTCTACCGTCTTGCGCCGCTTGTCGTAGAGCGCCGAGGTAATGGTTTCGATCAGCGCCGCGAGAATCGGATTGCCGGACGCCTGGGAGATGATGCGGTGAAAGAGCAGGTCGTGAATCAGGTACTCGCCCGGATTGTCCAGACTTGCAAACATCTCGGCAACCTGTTCTGCCAGCGCCGCATGATGTTCTTCTTTTCCACGCTCGGCGGCAAGCGCAGCGAGCTGGCTTTCGAGTATAATTCGTGCTTCGAACATTTGCCAGGTCTGGAAACCATGCAGCGCGCCCATCAAACTGAGAGAAGCTTTGCCAAACTCCGGAGGACCGTCCGCCACGAACGTTCCCACGCCATGCCGGATCTTCATCACGCCCATCGCCGCAAGGTAGCCGATGCCCGTGCGGAGGCTGGCGCGGCTGATTTTGAGGGTGCGCGCAAACTCCCGTTCCGGGGGAATTTTGTCGCCGGGCTGCAGGGTGCCGTTCTCGATCAGCAGGCGGATGTGGTTAACCACATGCATCGTTCGATGGGTATTGGGCTCTTCCGGTTTCGTCCGTGGCATAAGTATGGACCACCTTCCTGCTGGTTTCAGGAGCGGGCAGAACGAGCTTACCATCGAGAATTCCCGCTTTATTCCAAAAACTTACCACACTCCGGGAAAATGTTGTTCCGCAGGCTGTACGGATATACTTGTGGTCTGACCTCAATCCCGGCCGAAATCTGCGAGTTCAAAACCAAGGGGTAGAATGTGAGTGCCATGCTGATCGATGAAGACCGAATGTTTCCTGCCGAGACCAGTGCGCGTAACGTGGCGCGTGCCTTGTATGCTCAAGTGCGCGACCTGCCCATCGTGAGCCCGCACGGGCACACGCAGGCTGCCTGGTTCGCCACCAACAGCCCTTTCCCCGATCCAGCCACGCTGTTCGTGCAGCCCGACCACTACGTTTTCCGCATGCTCTACAGCCAGGGCGTCTCGATGGACGATCTCGAGATCGGGCAGCCGCACATCAAGGAGCCGCGCAAGGTGTGGCATATCTTTGCCAGCCACTACTATCTCTTCCGCGGCACGCCCACGCGCATGTGGCTCGACTACGCCTTTCAAAAACTCTTCGGTCTCACCGAGCGACTCTCGGAAAAGACGGCCGACCTTTACTACGACACCATCTCTGCCAAGCTCAACACGCCCGAGTTTCTGCCCCGCGCTCTCTATGGGCGCTTCAATATTGAGGTGCTGGCCACCACCGACTCTCCGCTCGATCCCCTGACGCACCATCAAGCCATCCGCGACTCCGGCTGGAAGGCACGCATCATTCCCGCCTTCCGCCCCGACTCAGTGGTCGATCCCGACTTTCCCGGATTCGCAGGATTGATTGCCAAGCTGGGCGAGCAAAACGGCGAAGACACGGCCAAATGGTGCGGATACCTGAAGGCTCTTGCCAAGGCCCGTGGGCGCTTCCGCGCTTTGGGCTGCACCTCTACCGATCACGGCCATCCCACCGCGCAGACGGCAGACCTTTCCGCATCCGAAGCGGAAGCGCTCTTTGCGAAGGTGATCACAGGCAGGGCCGACGCCGGCCAGAAAGAGCTGTTCCGCGCACAGATGCTGACGGAGATGGCGCGAATGAGCGTCGAAGACGGCCTGGTAATGCAGATTCACCCCGGCAGCGTGCGCAACCACAATCGCATTATCGCCGAGCGCTTCGGCCGCGACATGGGATGCGATATTCCACAGGCCACCGACTACGTTCACGCGCTGCGTCCCCTGCTTGACCGCTTCGGCAACGAGAAGAATCTCACTCTCATCCTGTTCACGCTCGACGAAACCACGTACAGCCGCGAGCTGGCGCCTCTGGCCGGCCACTATCCGTGCCTGCGCTTGGGGCCGCCGTGGTGGTTCCACGACAGCCCCGAGGGCATGATGCGTTTCCGCGAGCAGGCCACGGAAACGACGGGCTTCTACAACACCGTCGGCTTCAATGACGATACCCGCGCATTTCTCTCTATTCCCGCGCGGCACGACATGGCGCGGCGCATCGATTGCGCCTTTCTGGGCAGGTTGGTCGCGGAGCATCGCCTGGACGAAGATGAAGCCTTCGAAGTTGCTCACGCACTGACGTATGGGCTGGTCAAGAAAGCTTATCGCCTTTAACGGCTCTCTTGTCGGGAACCATCGCGTTGTTGCACCGTGCGAAGGCGTCCTGGATTCCAGTGACGCCTCGCGCCGCGTTCATCGCGATACAGTATAGGATTGTTGAGGGCCACCTTTGAGGACGTTCTATGAATGGTAAAGCGGAAACCACCGCCCACACCGAAGAAGCTATATCCCTCTCCGAGCGCATAGGCCACGTCCGCTGGACTATCTGCGCTTTGCTCTTCGCCGCTACCACCATCAATTATATGGATCGCCAGGTTATCGGCCTCCTCAAGCCCACCATCCAGCACAGCATAGGCATGACCGAGGTGGGTTATGGCTATGTCGTTGCCGCCTTTCAGATCGCGTACGCCGTAGGCATGCTGGCTATGGGCCGCTTCGTCGACAAGGTCGGAACGCGTATCGGTTACATGGTCGTGATGGGGATCTGGAGCCTCTCGGCCATGGGTCACGCGCTTGCGAATACGGTCGTCGAGTTCGGCATAGCGCGTGCTTGTCTGGGCCTCGGCGAGTCGGGCAACTTTCCGGTGGCCATCAAAACCGTCGCCGAGTGGTTCCCGCAAAAAGAGCGCTCTCTGGCCACCGGCATCTTCAATTCCGGCACAAACCTGGGCGCCATTCTTGCTCCAGTTGCGGTCCCCTGGGTGGCTCTGCACTATGGCTGGCATGCGGCCTTCCTCATCACCGGCGCATTCAGCGCCGCTTGGATTGTGTGGTGGTTCTTTAACTACCGCAAACCCACCGAGCATCCCAAGATCGACACCGCGGAACTGCGCTATATCAACGAGGGCATGACGGAGGCGGCAAAGCCCAGCACGCCGTGGTTCAAACTCTTTGCCTGCCGGCAGGCCTGGTCGTTTGTCATTGGCAAGTTCCTCACCGATCCTATCTGGTGGTTCTACCTGTTCTGGCTGCCCTCCTATTTCACCACCAAGTTTCATCTCACGCTCGCCACTCTCGGGCTGCCGCTCATCATCGTCTACACCGCCGCTACCGTAGGGAGCATCTTCGGAGGCTGGCTGCCGGCGCCTTTCCGCAAGGCCGGCATGTCGGTCACACGCGCGCGCATGAGTGCAATGCTGGTCTGCGCCTGCGCGGTGGTCCCCATCTGCCTGGCCAATTATGCGCAATCCGAGTGGGCGTGCATCGGTCTGCTGAGCCTGGCCACAGCTGCCCATCAGGGCTGGTCTGCAAATCTCTTCACCACCGTCTCGGACATGTTCCCGCGCGCCGAAGTGGGTTCCGTAACCGGCATCGGCGGCACAGCCGGCGCCATCGGGGGGGCGCTCATCGCGGTTGCCGCGGGTTATATCCTCAAGTACCTGCACAGCTACTCTCCTCTGTTCTTCGTCGCTGCCAGCGCTTATCTGGTGGCGTGGATACTGATCACCGTGCTCGCCCCTGGACTTAGAAAGGCAGAGGTAGCCGCATGAGTCTCTACTGCTCAGTAGGCAGCGCCGACACCGATCTTTCTCCCCAGCAATTGCAGGATCTATTAAAAGAGAGCCTCGCCAAGCTGGGAACGCGCTCCACCGTGCTCGCCGTTCCACCCGACCAGAGCCGCGAACACTCGCAGGCGGGCCAGCTCACCCGCTACGTCTGGGAACACTACGGCGACAAGCTCAAGGCCGTGCTGCCCGCCATCGGCACGCACACACCCATGCGTCCCGATCAACTGGAGCACATGTTCGCCGGTGTTCCGCAGGAGCTTTTCAAAGTCCACAATTGGCGCACTGACATCGAAACCCTCGGTGAGCTCCCGGCCGAATTCATCCGCGAGCAGTCGGAAGGCAAGCTGAATTACACATGGCCCGCGCAGGTGAACAAGCTCATCTCGCGCGGCGGGTTCGATCTGATTCTTTCGATCGGCCAGGTCGTGCCGCATGAAGTCATCGGCATGGCCAACTACACCAAGAACATCCTCATCGGCACCGGCGGCCGCGAGGGCATCAACCGCAGCCACTATCTGGGCGCGGTCTACGGCATGGAGCGCATCATGGGCCGTGCAGAGAATCCGGTCCGCACTGTGCTCAACCACGCAGCCGACCGCTTCCTGCGCCATCTGCCCATCATCTACGTGCTGACCGTCGTCGGCCGCAGAGCCAGCGGCGGCCTGGCTGTCCGCGGCCTCTTCATCGGCGACGACGTCGAATGCTTCCTCAAGGCCGCCGAGCTTAGCCTTAAGGTGAACTTCGAAATCGTCGACCAGCAGATGCGCAAGGCCGTCGTCTATCTCGATCCCAGCGAGTTCCACAGCACGTGGATCGGCAACAAGGCCGTTTATCGCACGCGCATGGCGCTGGCAGACGGCGCTGAGCTCATCATTCTTGCGCCCGGCGTGCACGAGTTTGGCGAAGATAAGGTGATCGATAAGCTCATCCGCAAATACGGCTATCACGGCACGCCTTACACGTTAAAGGCCGTCGAGGAAAATCCGGAGCTCGCCAACGATCTCGGCGCTGCAGCGCACCTCATCCACGCCAGCTCCGAGGGCCGCTTCAAGATCACCTGGTGTCCAGGCCATCTCAGCTGCGAAGAGATTGTGGGCGTCGGCTATGATTACGGCGACCTCAAAACCATGTGTGCGCGCTACAATCCGCAGACCCTCCGCCATGGTTTCAACCGGGTCAACGAGGAAGACATCTTTTTTATCGCGAATCCGGGGCTGGGCCTCTGGGCGCACCGCAGCCGTCTTTAAATGAGAAAATTGCGAAAAATAGAGACGGTTCGACGTAGATTGATTTTCGGCGAGGCAGTCATAAGAACACAGGGACTTCGTCTCTGCGCGTGTTTTTCAAACAGAACCCTTGCGCAAGAATGCGAGCAACAGGAAGGGATATGACAAGTCCAAGGTTGAAACTCGGCAGATACTCGGTCGGTACAGGAGACCGGTTTGCCCATCAGGCCAAAGCGCAGCTGCAGGCCTGCCTGCGGGCGCTCGAAGAGGGCGTCGAAGTTGTCCCCGTCTGGAATAAATCGAATCGCGAGCACACCATCATCGGCTCTGAACCCTTCTCGACGCGCCAGGCAGCAGACGCGGCGGTGAAGACTCTGGACTGGAAGCTGCCCTACTACTGCGACGCCGACCACATCACCATCCAGACCGTCGACCGCTTCTTCGCGCCCTGCGACTTCTTCACCATCGATGTCGCCGACTTCATCGGCCAGCCTGCGGAAGCCGGCCAGATTGAGAGCTTCGTTGCGCGCCATCCTGAGCTGCTGGGCACTATTGAGCTCGCCGGCGCTGATGAGTCGTTCGAGTTCACGCGCGAGATTCTCACCGCAACAGCGCAGAAATTTCTCGCTGCCGTTAAAAAAGCAGGTGAAGTCTATCGCAAGGTCGTGAGCGCCAAGGGTGAAGGCAACTTCATCGCAGAGGTTTCGATGGACGAGACAGATCGCGCGCAGAGCCCCGTGGAGCTGCTGATCATTCTCGCTGCCATCGCCGATGAAGGCATCCCGGTGCAGACGATCGCGCCCAAGTTCAGCGGACGCTTCAACAAGGGTGTGGACTATGTAGGCAACGTGGCGCAGTTTGAGCGCGAGATGGCGCTCGATGTCGCCGCGATCGCGTACGCCGTAAAACAGCACGGACTGCCCGCCGATCTCAAGCTGAGCGTTCACTCCGGCAGCGACAAGTTCTCCATCTACTCTGCGATCCACGCAACCATGCAGCGTTTCGGCTGCGGCGTGCACCTGAAGACTGCCGGAACCACCTGGCTCGAAGAGCTGATCGGCCTCGCCGAAGCCGGCGGCGAAGGCCTCGCGCTCGCCAAGGAGATCTACGCTGAGGCGCTCGCACATCGTGAGGAGCTCTGTGCACCGTACGCAACGGTCATCGACATCGACCCCGCGAAGTTACCCTCCGCGGAACAAGTGCGCGGCTGGTCTTCGCAGCAATACACCTCCGCGCTGCGCCATGTCGAAGGTGACCCCGCGTACAACGACAGCGTGCGCCAGTTGCTGCACGTCGGCTTCAAGATCGCCGCAAAGATGGGCTCACGCTACATCAGCCTGCTCGAAGCCAACGAACCGGTGATCGCGAAGAACGTAACGGAAAACCTCTTTGATCGCCACATCGCCCCCGTGTTTCTCGGCCGCAATACATAATCGAGGCTGCCCCATCTTAGCCGCGTTCTTATCTTTGGCGGCTAGGGTGGGATTCAGCACTCTCAGCTCAGCACGAATATGGGTGCCGCAGGTCTCGAATTTGAGACTTGGGAGAGCACGAATCATAAGCTTTTGACTCCTCAGGAGAACAGATGAGCACAAACCCTTTCAGCCTTGAAGGAAAAACCGCAGTCGTCACCGGAGGAACTTCCGGCATCGGCCGCGCGATCAGCATCGGTCTTGCCAAAGTCGGCGCAGACGTGGTCGCTACCGGCCGCCGCCAGCAGCAGGTCGACGAAGCCGCTGCAGAAATCGAAACACTTGGCCGCAAATCGCTGCGCATCGCCGCCGACGTAGGCGACCGCAGCTCGCTCGAAAAGCTTGCAGCCGTCGTGCTCGAAACATTCGGTAAGGTCGACATCCTCGTCAACTGCGCCGGCATCATCAAGCGCACGCCCACGCTCAACATCTCCGAAGAGGAATGGACCGGCATTCTCGACACCAACCTCACCGGCACACTCCGCGCCAGCCAGATCTTCGGCAAGCACATGCTGGAGCGCGGCTACGGACGCATCATCAACATCGCATCACTGAATAGTTTCGTTGCGCTCGCGGAAGTGGCAGCCTACGCGGCCAGCAAAGCGGGCGTGGCCTCGCTCACGCGTTCGCTCGCCGTGGAGTGGTCGAAGAAGGGCGTCACTGTCAACGCCATCGCGCCCGGCGTCTTTCGTACCGATATCAACGCCAAACTGCTTGACAGCACGCCGCGCGGGCAAGAGTTACTGATGCGCACGCCCATGGGTCGCTTCGGCAAGACCGAGGAGCTGATTGGCGCAGCCATTTATCTCGCCTCCGACAGCGCCTCTTTCGTTACCGGCGAAGTTCTTGTCGTCGATGGCGGTTTCCTGGCCAGCGGCGTGAATCAGTAGGGCTATCCCAGGTCTCGTACGAGGCCTGGGATAGCAAATCAGCGAACGTCCGCGCAGCGGACACTAACTTGCGAACTCGCTATTTCAACTCCACCTGCGCACCCGCTTCTTTCATAATCGGCTCGCCCTGCTCGGCCTGTACCGAGACATTCATCCCCGTGACATTCGCATACCCAATTGTCAGTCCGGTCTTGGCGCTGATTTTTACATTGCGCAGCACAACATTGTCGACCGGTGACTCCGGCAGGCCCACGATCGCGCCCGCCGTCGCGCTTCCGGTGGCCGTCACGTTCTCGATCGTGATGTCGTGAAAGTGCGGGGTGAGCCGGCCTACCGGCTGCGGCGTGGTATCGGCCGGCGGCAGCACCTTGGGATAGTACTCGCTGATGATAATCGCGTTCGCTACGTCCTTCATCTCGAGGTCGCGAAACACCAGGTGCCCCACATCGTGCCCGCGATCACGATTTGCCTTCACGCGTATGCCGTTGTCCGTTCCCTCGAAGTGAATCCGCTCCGCCAGAATATTTGCAGCGCCGCCGGAAAGTTCGCTGCCCACCGAAACCCCGTGACCGTGCATGAACGTGCAGTCGCGGATCGTAATGTTCGTGCTCGGCGAGTCCGGTCCCGGTGAGTTGATCGGCCCTGACTTGATCGCCACATTATCATCGCCCACGTCAGAATACACATGCTCGATCAGCACATTCGATGATGAGAAGGGATCGATGGCATCGGTGTTTGGCGAAGGATACGGCGCAAGAATCCGCACATTCCGAATCGTCACATCGTCGGAGTAATACGGAACCAACTGCCACATCGGCGAGTTCTGCACCGTGATGCCCTCCACGCGCACGTGCTTGCAATGATCGAAGATCATCAGCTTCGGCCGTGGATGCCCCGTCCCCAGCACACCATGATCGCGGATTCTCCGCGCCTCATCCCACCAGCTCTGCCCATTACCGTCGATCGTCCCCTCGCCGGTAATCGCGATGTTTTCGGCATTCTCCGCACCCACCAGCGGCTGAATATCCGGAACATGAAACTCGGTCTTTGGAGGATAGTCGTCATGATTGGGAGAGCCCAGCAGAGTGGCGCCCTTGTCGAGCTGCAGCGTGATGTTGCTTTTGAGCACGATGGGCGCGCTCACATACGTGCCGGCGGTCAGGTGCACCGTGCCGCCGCCCTTCTTCGCGCACGCGTCAATCGCGCTCTGGATTGCGGCCGTGTCTTTCGTCGCGCCATCGCCTTTCGCGCCGAAAGCGCGCACGTCGCACGTCTTTGCCTGTAGCGCGCCCGCCCCTGCAATGAAAAGAAGAACAGCCGGAACCTCAAAAATTAATCTGCGCTTCCACAAATTCACTGGGAACCTCGCCAAAAATTCAAATCGAATGCGCAACCATCATAATCCCGGCGCCATCCAGTGGTCTTACCACATGGATCGACGTCGGCCAGAGCTTAGCGTCTCCGATTTTGTCCAAGCATGGTACAATTTCGCTGAATCGAAACCCTGCATCAAATCGCCATGAAAAACTCCATCCAACGTCTCGTCGTGCCACGCCCTTCCTCCCTCACGATCAGGCTCCTCGCCGGCGTCGCCGCTTTCACGCTGGCTACGGTGCTGCCCGCGCAGCCAACGCAGATTACACATGCCGAGGCCGTTGCCCGCGCCAAGCAGATCGTCGCCAAGATGACGCTGGATGAGAAGATCACCGAGCTGCACGGCATTCACGATGCCACCGGCTACCGCATGGTGCCCGGCATTCCGCGGCTCGGCATACCCGCCTTCCACATGACCAACGGTCCCGCAGGCGTCGGCCCCGGCGGAGCCAGCCCGCAGCCGCCCGCAACCGCGCTGCCCGCACCCATCGCGCTCGCAGCGACATGGGACCCCGAGCTGGCCCGCATGTACGGCAAGCTGGAAGGCGAAGAGTCGCGTTCGCTCGGCAGCGAGCTCTTCGAGTCGCCCGACATCAACATCGCCCGCGTGCCGCAGGGCGG
>JASHVE010000548.1 GCA_030039675.1 Acidobacteriaceae bacterium
CCCGGCGACGAAGATACAACTCCCATGGATCGCGCGGCTGCGCCCATGCCCGCAACGCGGCCGGCTCGGCTCATCCCGGCAGCATCTCATGCGCCGCATGGGCAATAAGCTCCGTGCCCTATCCTGTCGCCTTTTTTCCGGCGACAGGGTGGGAGAGTAAAAACCTCAACCTGCCTACATCTGCCTTGCCGCAAAAACCATCCCTCAGCTACTGTTTGACGCAGTAGAATTGCCGCAATAATCCTCACTTCATGGCAGGCTATCATGCCCGACGGTCTCAAGCGGCTGCATCACTCCGGGCAATGCCACTTCCTCACGTTCAGCTGCTACCGTCGCCAACCCCTTCTTGTGCAGATGCGGATGCAGGACGCGTTCTTGCTGGCCCTTGAACAAACACGGCGCCGGTTTGCAATGCGCGTCTACGGCTACGTCGTCATGCCGGAACACATTCACCTGCTGGTGAGCGAACCCGCCGACAGTGCGCTTGCGCGTGCGATGCAGTTATTGAAGATGAAAGTGTCGATTCAGACACGCAAAGACCACAAACGGAAAGAGGGCGAATTACCTTTCTGGCAAGCCCGTTATTTCGATCACAATGTGCGCAATCACGCGGGCTTTGTCACACAGCTCCGCTATATTCATCGCAACCCGGTCAAACGCGGCCTTTGCCGCGCGCCCGAAGACTGGCCGTGGTCGAGTTTCCGTGCCTGGGCTCTCGGAGAAATCGGGGTCGTTGCGGTGGAGTGTGAGTGGACCGCTGCCCGAAGAGAGGCGAATCGGCTGTTGTGCCCGCCCACCCTGTCGCCGGAAAAAAGGCGACAGGATGGGGCACGGAGTTGATTACACGGGGCTGATTGCCTGACGGCAGACCACCAAGTCCCGTGCCCCACCCTTTCCGTTTCTTTCTGCGGAAAGGGTGGAACCGCGAAAACCTTCGCTCAACTCAATTAACTCCGCCAGAGCCGGAAATACCGCTTCGCCCGCGCGACATCTTTGAAGATCTGCGCCTTCAACGCCTCCGGAGAAGGAAACTTGATCTCGTCGCGGAGGCGGAGCAGGAACTCGAGCTCCAGCGGCGTGTCGTCACTTAAGTCGACCGGCTCGAAGTTAAGGATGTGCGACTCGACGGCGAAGGACGCTTCGCCGAAGGTAGGCCGGTTGCCGACGTTGCTCACGGACTCAAAGACGCGGCCGCCACGCCCGTCGATATTGATCTTGAGCCGCGTGACATAGACGCCGAGCGCCGGCAGCAGCTCGTCGTACGGCGCGAGGTTCACCGTAGGCACCAGCAGCCGCGTGCCGATACCGCGCCCACGCGCGGGCGTGGAGAGCACGGCAAACGGTCGGCCGAGCATCCAGCGGGCGCGGCGCATGTCGCCCGCGGCAACCAGCGCGCGGACGGCGGAGCTCGAAACCTCAAGGCCGTGCACGTGCACGGGTTGGTGCACGCATACAGTGAAACCGAACTCCTCACCGAATTCACTCAGTTCGCGCACACCGGCGGCAGCGCCGCGGCCGAAGCGGAAGTTCTGCCCCTCATGAATGCAGCGCACGTCCAGTGTTTTCACGAGAATTCTCTCGACGAATTCGCGCGGAGTAAGCGCCGCCAGCGCGGGATCGAAGGGCAGCACGAGAATCGCATCGACGCCAGTGGTTGCCAGCAGGCGGATGCGTTCCGGCATGGGTGTAAGCAATTGCGGAGCGCGCGCAGGACGCAAGACGCGCTCCGGATGCGGATCGAAGGTAATGGCGATGGAGTGTGCATTGAGGCGTCGCGCACCTTCCGCAGCGGCGGAAAGAATCTGGCGATGGCCCAGGTGCACGCCATCGAAGTTGCCGATGGCCACCACTGACGGGCCGAGTCCCGCCGGAATCTCGGCAAGCGAACGGAATACCGGCGTGGCCTTTGGCTCGCGCGGGATGCCGGCCGGTTCATTCATAGCAGAATGGGCACGCTCAGCCCGTCGTACGCCAGCTTTACGTTTTCAGGCAACGCGCGGTTGGTTTCTTCGTGGCCCAGGTCGTGGGCGACATGCGTAAACCAGGTTTGCCGTGCGCCGATGCGTTGTGCCCACCCGAGCGCCTGTTCCACTGTCGCGTGGCTCGGGTGCGGCGCATGGCGCAGCGCCGAGATGACCAGCACTTCCACGCCTTCGAGCAGCGCAAAGCTCGATTCCGGAATCGCGCTGGCATCGGTCACGTAGGCCGCACGGCCAAAGCGGAATCCATCGATCTGCTGCTGGCCGTGGAGCACCGGAATGCTGATGAAATCGAGGCCATGTATGGGGTTGTGTGCAGCAAGAAGCCTCAATTCAACGCGGGCGCGGTTGATGTACGTAGCGTTGGGCGAGAAGGTGTAGTCGAAGACCTTTTCAAGAATCGCGATGGTCTCCGGCGCAGCGTAGAGCGGGATGGGCCCTGCTTCCCGCGCGGCGGCAAAGCTCAAAGGGCGCAGATCGTCCACGCCTAGAATATGATCCGCGTGGCCATGAGTGTAGAAGACAGCATCTACGCGCTTGAGGCCGATGCGCAGCGCCTGCTCACGGAAGTCGGGACCGGTATCGATGACGACATTCCGCTCTGCGCCGGACTCCGGCTCGTTCCAGCGCACCAGAACCGAAGGCCGCAGGCGCTTGTCGTGCGGATCAGGCGACGTGCAGACCTTGCACCCGCAGCCGAGCGACGGGACGCCCATTGAGGTTCCCGTCCCCAGAAAGGTGAGCTGGCCTGCCACGTTTAACGCTTGCCCGGCTTGGTCGGCGGAGGCTGAACGCCCTGCATGTTGATCATGCTGCTCAGTTCCAGGAACGCCATGCGGACCTCAAAGAGCACTGATTGCAGCATGCGGTCTTCGGCGTCAGTGAGATTGCCGCGTGTCTTTTCGGCCAGGACGCCGAGCAGGTCGATGGTGTTGCGCGCGCCGAGGATATCGACGCGGGGCCGCTGGCCCTCCTGGGTTCCGGCTCCCATCTGGATCATGGCGGAAACATAAAGCTGCTGGACCAGGTGCTCGAAGTTGACCGGGGGTTGCTTGCCCACACCGGGATTCTGCGCCCGGATGAGGTCCTCGATGCGCTCGGCCGAGGCATCATACGCAGCCTTCTGCTCATGGCTCTCCGCCGCAGTGGGCGCGGGCGGCAGTTCGAGCTCTTCGGCCGCATCTTCCTCGGCTGCTTCCTGGGCAACGCTCGCGGCCGGATCTTTCGGCGCGGCTTCGCGGCCCTCGTTCACCACCAGGCGGGGGCCGCGTGCGGGCTCCGGGCCGGCCGCAGCCGGAGCTTCGGGCGCGGGCGTAGGCTGGCTCTCCTGTTCCTCGTCCGCCTTCATCTTGCGGCGGTCAATCACTTCGAATTTCGGCGTATCGCTCATGGTTCCAGTGTCCCTGCTGATCGGGCGGTTCTTTTCTAGTTTAGCGTTGGCGGCGCAGCCAGGATGCGGGCCGTCCCGGAGACCGACTCCGCCGTATAGGTAAAGGCCTGCTCGGCCGCCTCGGTTTCCGCGCGGACCATGCCCAGAGCAAAGACGCGAGTCCCCGAAGGCAAGGGCAACGCGGCGGCGCTGGTGATGTGACCCGCAGCTCTCCCGTCCGCCGCCGCAAGTTCAGTCCCCGCTGCGGGCACTGGCCCCGTCAGCTCAAGAGGGCGAAGATGACGGTGCACGTTGCCGCGGGAGCGGATGCGCTCGACAATCTCCTGGCCCAGATAGCAACCCTTGCCAAAGTAGAGCGCCCGCATCTGCGAGGTCTCCTGGGGCAGGTCACGCTCCACGATATCCGTACCGTAGGTCGGAATGCCTTCTGCCACGCGGTACGCCTCCAGCGAAGCGCAACCCGTGGGCGTGGCCCCTGCAGTACGCAGGCACGACCACAATTTGGCGACGCCGGCGGAGGGCAGCCAGAACTCGTAGCGCGGGGCCAGCACGCCGTAACCACGCAAGATCTTCAGGTCCAGGCCATTCCACTCCACACGGGTTCCGGTCATTGGCTGCACGAAGACGGGCAGCCCCAGCCGCTCCAGAACGTCGTGGGCCTGCGGACCGGTAAGACCGATCGCCGTCCCCGAGCCGGCCTCGCCCACCTGTTCCTCGCCAACCGGAACCAGTTCCACATCATCCATAATGATGTAGTGGTTAAGATGGGCCAGCAATTTGTCGTACTGGTCAACCGCAATTTCGAGTTCCAGCTCCGATTCGCCGGCAAACGGGGTTCCCAGGAGACGATCCTTGCCGACTCCGGCTTTTTGGGGGCTTTCAGCGGTCAGGTTGCGCCGATGTGGAGAAGCCTCTTCATCTCCGCGCCAAACGGTCAGGTCGCCTTGAATCCGCCCCTGTGAAGTCAAGATGAAGTTCCATGCGCCGGTATTCGGGTGCAAGTCGTTGACGGTATTCGTCACCATACCACTGAGCCAGCGGAAGCGGTCGGCTCCGCGGACGGCAACACGCCGGATCCAGCCCAGGTCATGGATGGCGGCTCCGGTGGCCAGCGCCGCTATTTCCAGCTCCGGCGCGTCCAATTCACGTGGGGTGAGAGCGCCATGATAGACGACAAGGTCGCGAGGCGTGCGTGCGGATTCGAACATCGCGGCCAGCGCCGTGGGCTGCAGGTTCGAGGCAAGATCAGTCTCAGGCATGGGGGAAACTTTTCCTCGGCCCTGCGCCGTTTTTACGGTCATACTTGGCGCGGGACCGCATCCTGATTATAGCCTTGGAAGTAGAGACGGAGCGCAGACCGAAGACCCGGCCTTAAGCTAGCCCGAGGGGGAGATAATAGATGAGTAAGCCGCACGGAAAGATTAAATGGGCCAGGCCGGCATGGCTGCCCGCGGTGGCGGTCTGCCTGGCTGCCACAATCGCGGCTGCGGCTCCGCAAAAGACGCCGGCGAATCCACAGACTTCTCCGTCCGGCTCGGCGGAACCGGCTAAGCCCTCAGACAACGCCTCGGGCTCTTCGCACATCACGCCGGAGCAAGCCAAGCAGCTGTTCGCACTGGTTGACGAGCTGATGAAATTTTCCTCCGACGAGACCGGGCTGCCCATCAAGAGCCCGGTGAAACGGCAGTTGACGACCCGGGCGGCGGTGGAAAGTTATCTCAAAGAGAAATTTGATGAGGACGAAAGCGCCAAGCGCCTGCAGCGCGACGAGATTGTGTTGAAGAAATTCGGCCTGCTTGATCACGACTTCGAACTCAAGCCGTTTCTGCTGGCGCTGCTGAAAGAGCAGATCGAGGCCTATTACGACTCGAAGACAAAGACTGTGAATCTGCTGGACTGGGTGGATGCCGACGAGCAGAAGCCCGTTCTGGCACATGAGCTGACGCACGCTTTGCAGGATCAGCACAGCGATCTGGACAAGTGGGACGACCAGACGCCGGACGACGTTTCAACCGACGCGGCAGGCGATCAGGAACACCTGGCCAAAGACGAAATGGACACCGCACGCGATGCTGTAGCGGAGGGCCAGGCCACCGCCGTGATGATGGATTACATTCTGCAGCCGCTCGGCGAGAGCCTGGTGAAAGACCCTGAGGTGATGGACGTTTTGAAGGAGCAAATGACCGGCTCGGAGGATTCGCCGGTGATGGCGCGCGCGCCCCTGCTCCTGTCGGAGTCCATGCTGTTTCCTTATCGCGAAGGGTTGAGCTTTGAGCAGGACGTGTGGATGGACGAGGGCCAGGCGGCGGCGTTTGCCGGAGCACTCGACCGGCCGCCCACTTCAAGCTGGGAGATCATCAATCCGCGCGAATATGAGAAGAAGCACATTCCCGCCGTGCCGCTGCTGCCGGATATTCATCCGCTGGTGGACAAGCTCTACCGGCCGTACGATATTGGCCAGGTAGGCCAGCTCGATCTCCATATTCTGAGCGAGCTCTTTGGCGGAGACGGCGCAGCGCGCGATCTGACGCCGGCCTGGAATGGCGGTCTCTACTGGGCCGGCCAGCTGCGCAGCGCCACGACTCCTGCGGAGCAGGACAGCACCAAATCGCTGGCGCTCTTTTATCTCTCGGTTTGGAAAAACGATGCCTCCGCTCAAGACTTCGCCAAGCTCTATGGCGACAGCCTGGGCCGAAAGTATTCAAGCCTCAAGCAGGTGGATGTGTCGCAGACCTATGCGCAAGCAAAGGACACTTCAGAAGAAACCCTGTACACGACCAACGAGGGTCCCGTGCTCATCACCACGCGAGGCAAGCTGGTGTTTGTCGCAGAAAGCTTTCCGCTAGATTTGGCGCGCCATCTGAGCACCCTGATCCTCGACGCGCAGGGCACCGGCGAGACGCGCATGGCGCGGGTGCGCAGGCCGCATGTGCCCTCCACACAGCCCGTGGGCCAGCCGCTTTCCGCGGACCTCGTTCATCTCTTCCAGAGTTGCGGCGCGTTGAAGGCCGTAGTAGACGGAGCTATTACGCTGGGAAGATAGGATCGCCATTACGGATCGCGCACTTCCTCCACGCGCCGCTCTCGGGGCGCTATCATGGAAATTCGGAAACAGAAAAAATGGAAATGGGAGGCGTGTGCGTGCCTGGAAAGCTGGAGCTGTTGCTGGGACCGATGCGCAGCAACAAGACCGCAGAACTGCTGCGGCGCGCCGAGATGCGCCGCCAGTATGCGAAGCAGTGCGTGATGGTGCTGAAGCCCAGCGACGACACCAAGGGTGGTCCCGGCATGGTGGAAAGCCGGAATCCGAACGGTCACGGCAAAATGCATGCGCACGAGTTTAACTCTGCAGATCCGTGGGAGGTGCTCGAGGTCATCGCGCAAAGAGAGCAGGAGATTGGCAAGCGCGTGGAGTGCATCGCGATCGACGAAGGCCAGTTCGTGAGCGATCTCTTTCTGTTTGCCAAGCATCTGCTCGAAGCCAATCACGATGTGCTGGTGGCGGGCCTCGATCTTGATTTTCGCGCAATGCCCTTCGGCGAGATGCTTAACCTGACCTGGCTGGTAAACGCCTACGGCGGCAGCATTACCGAGTGCATGGCTTATTGCACCTGCGGCGCGCGGGCGCTTTACTCACAGCGGCTGATCGGAGGCCAGCCCGCGCCGTTCGACAGCCCGGTCAAGATGCCCGGCGACTCCTATGAGCCGCGCTGCGCCGAGCATTTTGTGTTGCCGGGACGGCCGCATTAAGTAAGTCGCCGCAATGGATCAGCCGCACCGTAGAATGCCTTCATGCGCAGACATCGAGCTTTCGTTCTTCGTATCCCGGCATTGCTGGCTACCGGGATTGTCGCCGCAGTTTTTTGTTCGGCCGCATGCGCGCAGACTTCTCTACCGCACGCCTCCGCAGCGGACCGCGCCGAGGCGCTGGCAATCTTCAAGCAGCTGATCGAGATCAACACAACCGACACTCCGCAAGGCGACGTATCCGCCGGAACCGCGGCCATGCAGAAACGGTTTCTCGACGCGGGCTTTGCGGCCGAGGATATACATCTGCTCGGACCCGATCCGCGCAAGCAGAATCTCGTGGTGCGCTATCGCGCGGCCGGCACGCCGACGGAAAAACCCGTGCTCTTCCTCTGCCACATGGATGTGGTGCAGGCGCTGCGCTCCGACTGGTCCACCGATCCGTTTCAATTTATTGAGAAAGACGGCTACTACTACGGGCGCGGCACGCAGGACATGAAGGAGTCTGACGCAGCGCTCGTGGCCACGTTTCTGCGCCTGCATCGCGAGGGCTACAAGCCGAAGCGCGACCTGATCCTTGCGCTCACGGCCGACGAGGAGGGCGGAAAATTCAACGGCGCCAAGTGGCTCGTCGAGCAGCATCGCGATCTGGTCGATGCCGCGTATGTCATCAATCCCGATGCGGGCGGTATCGAACTGGACCATGGTCATCCCGTGGTCGCGGCGGTGGAGGCGACCGAAAAGGTCTACTCCGATTTTCAAGTGACGGCGACCAATCGCGGCGGGCACAGCTCGCTGCCGCGTCCGGACAACGCCATTTATGAATTGACCACCGCGCTCAACAAGCTGGCGATGTATACATTTCCTTTCGAGCTGAACGAGGTGACGCGGAGCTACTTCAAGAACCTGGCCGCGGACGAGGGCGGCCAAACAGCAAGAGACATGAGGGCGATTCTGGAGACGCCACCGGACATGGCCGCGGTGGCGCGGCTAAGCGAGGAGCCGGCCTTTAACGCAAACTTCCGCACCACGTGCGTCGCCACGCGGCTGTACGCCGGCCATGCCAACAACGCGCTGCCCCAAACAGCGCAGGCCATTGTGAACTGCCGCATCTTTCCGGGGCACTCACCCGAGGAGATACGCCGGCAGTTGACCACGATCTTCGATGACCCGAAGCTGAGTGTGAAGTACATCTCGAATGAAGGCGAGGTGCTTGACACCGCGCCCGAGCGCAAGCCGATCTCTCCGCCGCCTCCGATTCCCGCCGTCTTCGGGCCGCTCACGCACATCACCGACGAACTCTGGCCGGGAACGCCTGTAACGCCGGTGATGGAAAACGGCGCCAGCGACTCGATCTACTTCGCCCAGGCCGGGATTTCTTGCTACGGTTACTCGGCCATCGCGCTCGAACGCGACGACGTACGCGCGCACGGGCAGGATGAACGGCTGCCGGTGGATTCATACTGGAAGTCGCTGGATTTTTTCTACGCTTTCACCGAGGCGCTGGGGAGCGAATGAGCCAGCGCCGCCACTGTTAAACTGGAATGGAATGATTCTCCCGTTTGTCCGCGAAATCTTCGTGGAGCTGGAGCATGCCCCGGGGTTTGAACGCGTACGGAGGCACCTGGGCCTGGGTACGGGGCGGCGACGTGTGTCCGGATTGACCGCTACGGCGCGTGCACTCTACATTCCGCTGATGGCGCGGGCTGCCAAGCAGCCGGTGGTTGTGATGGTGGCCGACAACAAGGCGGCCGAAACGCTGGAACCGCTTGTAAAAGCGGGCTGCGAACTGACCGGCGCCGTGGATCCTGCGCGCGTGGTGCGGCTGCCGGCCCACGATGTGCTCCCCTTCGAAAATCTCTCACCGCACCCTGACGTGCAGGAGCAGCGCGCTTCCGCGCTGTGGAAGCTTTCCACCGGGGCGGTCGATATTCTCATCGCGCCCGTGGAGTCGGCGGCTCTCAAGCTCTTTGACCGCGAATACTACGCCGGCCTGGCCGTCACGTTGCGGCGCGGCGAGGAGGTCGATCTGGAAGTGCTCACGGCGCACCTGGCCGGCGTGGGCTACACACCGATGGATCTCGTGGAGATGCCGGGGCAGTTCACGCGCAGGGGCGGCATTCTTGACGTCTACTCCCCCGAGACCGACCGTCCCGTGCGCATCGAGTTTTTCGGCGACGAGATTGAGACCATCCGCAAGTTTGATCCGGAGACGCAGCGCTCGCAGAGCGGCCTGGACGAAGTGGAGCTCCTGCCGTTGACCGAAACGCCGGTGACCGAACACCTGCTCGCGGCGGTCAACGCGCGGCTCAGCAAACAGCGCGTCGAGACCGAAGATGAGGAGTTGGCCGCCGAGGCAGCGGCCGCAAGCGGCGTCAGTGTTTTTCCCGGCTGGGAGTTCTTCGCAGCTGTAGCGGGTGCGGAAAAATCGCTGCTGTCGCTCGTGCCGCGATGCGCGCTGTTTGTCGATGAGCCGGCCATGGTGCGCAACCAGATCGACCGCTGGTGGAACAAGGTTGAGCAGCGGCACGAGCGCTCGGGTATCGGCTCGCTGATCCGGCCCGAAGATATTTATCTGCGGCCGGAGGTGCTGCAGGCTTCGCTCGAATCGCACATGGGCCTCGATCTCGACCAGCTCGGTGCAGTCGATGTGATCGACGAAGACTCTACGTTGGGCGAAATCGAGCTGAACACACGGCCAACGCTGCGCTTTCACGGCTCGATTCCCGCGCTGATCGAGCAGTTGAAAAACCTCATGCAGATCGAGTCGCGCATCGTTCTCGCCGCACTCAACCAGGGCGATGTCGAGCGCCTGGCAACCGTCTTGCGCGAATACCAGACTCCCTACCGGCTCGGCAGCCGATTGGTTCACGGCGGTGAAACCATCCTCGAAGAGGCCAGCTACATGGCAGGCGACCTGCGCGTGCCGGTGATTGTGCGCACGCCGCTCGCAACCGGTGTGAGCTTCAGCGACGTGAACCTGATTCTCTTCGGCGCTAATGATCTTTCCGACGAAGCAGATGTGACAGCGCGGCCCGAACCCAAGCGCTCCAAGACCGCGGCCTTCGTTTCCGATTTTCGCGATCTGGGCGTCGGAGATTATGTAGTACACGTAGAACACGGCATCGCGCAGTACCAGGGATTGAAAGAGATCGTGCAGGACGGCCTTTCCGTCGAGTTCATGATTCTTGAATTTGCCGAGCAGGCCAAACTCTATGTGCCGCTCACGCGCCTCGATCTCATCCAGAAATACCGCTCCACAGACACAGGTCCCGCGCCGCAGTTGAATAAGCTCGGCTCGCAGCAGTGGACCAAGACCAAGGCGCGCGTGCGCAAGGCCATGCAGGATATGGCCGGAGAGCTGCTCAAGCTCTACGCCGAGCGGCACACCGCGCAAGGCACGGCTTTCTCGAAGGACAACGAGTTCCAGCACGAATTCGAAGATGCTTTCGACTACAGCGAGACCGACGACCAGTTGGCCGCGATCCGCGCCATCAAGTACGATATGGAATCGTCCACGCCGATGGACCGGCTGCTCTGCGGCGATGTGGGCTACGGCAAGACCGAAGTGGCGATGCGCGCGGCCTTCAAGGCCGTGCAGGATGGCAAGCAGGTTGCGGTTCTGACGCCCACAACGGTTCTCAGCTTTCAGCATTTCGAGACATTCAAAAAACGGTTCGCACAGTTCCCCATTCACATCGAGATGATTTCGCGCTTCCGTACAGCGAAAGAGCAGAAAGACATTGTGGAGCGCGTGGAGACGGGTAAAGTTGACATCCTGATCGGCACCCACCGGCTACTCTCGAAGGACATCAAGTTTCAGGACCTGGGGCTGCTCGTCGTCGACGAAGAGCAGCGCTTCGGCGTGCGCCACAAGGAAAAGCTGAAGCAAATGCGCAAGGAGATCGACGTGCTGGCGATGAGCGCGACACCGATTCCGCGCACGCTGCACATGTCGCTGGTGGGGCTGCGCGACATGAGCATCATTGAGACGCCGCCCAAAGACCGCATGGCAATCCAGACCGTGGTAGCCAAATTCGACGAGAAAATCGTCCGCTCCGGCATTGAGCTCGAACTCGAGCGCGGCGGCCAGGTGTATTTCGTTCATAACCGCGTTGAATCCATCTACGAGATTGCGTCACGCATCCAGGAGCTGGTGCCCACGGCGCGCGTGGTGGTGGGTCACGGCCAGATGAGCGAGAACGAGCTGGAGCGGGTGATGCTTGCCTTTATGCACCACGAGTACGACGTGCTGGTATCCACCACGATCATCGAAAACGGCCTTGACATCCCGCTGGCCAACACCATGTTCGTCAACCGCGCCGATCGCCACGGTCTCAGCGAGCTGTATCAGCTCCGCGGACGGGTGGGCCGCTCCAATCGCCGCGCCTACGCGTACTTGCTCATACCTCCGGAGCAGGAGCTGACGGAAATTGCGCGCCGGCGGCTGGCCGCGCTCAAGGAGTTCAGCGACCTGGGGGCGGGATTCAAGATTGCAGCACTCGACCTGGAGTTGCGCGGAGCCGGCAACATGTTGGGCGGCGAGCAGAGCGGCCACATCGAAGCGGTGGGATTCGAACTGTACACCACCATGCTGGAGCAGGCGGTGAAGGAGCTGAAGGGCGAGCGCGGCGAGGAGAAGCCGGTGACGCAGCTCAATCTGGGCATTGCCCTGCGCATCGACGAGAGTTACGTGGCGGAAGAGAATCAGCGCCTCCGCCTTTACAAGAAAATCGCGGGCGCGCAGCATGAGAAGGCGCTCGCCGAACTGCGCGCGGAGATGGAAGACCGGTACGGACCGCTGCCTGACTCCACTGTCTACCTGCTCGAGGCTGCTTCGCTGCGCCTGGAGTGCGAGCGCATCGGCATCGCGCAGATCGACCGCA
>JASHVE010000549.1 GCA_030039675.1 Acidobacteriaceae bacterium
TCAAGCAGCGCGGCGGAAGGGCTGCCGATGGCGATTCCCGCCGAATCGTATCCACGGTATTCGAGGCGCCGCAGCCCTTCGACGATGACAGGAAGGACTTTTTTCGTACCGACGTAACCGACGATCCCACACATAGATCGATTGTATGTGACCGTTGCAAGCGGAATGAGACAACCGCCGCTCCGGGCCCGAATGCCGGTCCGGCGTCTCAAAGGACGGGTAAAGGACCGCCCGGCGTCGCTATTGCTCGATATGGTAGGTAAACTCTTCGATCACCGGGTTGGTGAGCACGTCGCGGGCAACACTTTCCACGTGAGCGGTCGCTGTTTCGACGCTGAGCCCGTCGGCCAGCGCAAGGATAAAGTACTTTCCCTGTCTCACCGCGGTCACATCTGCGAATCCAATCTTGTGCAAGGCGTTCTGGATGGTTTGGCCCTGCGGATCCAGGACCGATGTCTTGAGCGTGACATAGACATGCGCCTTCATTATCCGTAATTATAGTAGTTCCGGCAGGTGAGGCGCCGGCTGGACAGGGCCTGGTTGCACTTTGAGCAGAAGAGCGAATTCGGACACGGGATCTCGGATCCCCCAACCCGGAAGAAAAGGAAAAAAGAAGATGGCTAACTATCTGGAACTGCCCGTTGGCGACCGCGCACCTGAGGTCTTTCGGGCGGTCATCGAAATCCCCAAAGACGGAACCCAGAAATTTGAATACGACAAGCAGCTGCACGTCTTCAAACTGGACCGCAATCTGCACTCCCCGGTGCACTACCCCGGCGACTACGGCTTTATTCCCTCCAGCCTGAGCGACGACGGCGATCCGTTGGATGTGCTGGTGCTGGTGCCGGACCCCAGCTTTCCAGGCTGCGTGCAGGAAGTACGTCCAATCGGGTTGCTGGAGATGCTCGACCAGGGCGTGCTGGACGAGAAGGTGCTGGCCGTGGGCAAGAACAATCCCCGCTTCACCAATGTGTGGAATTACACCGATATGTATCCTCACCTGCTCAAGGAGATCACGCACTTCTTCTCGATTTATAAAGATCTCGAGGGCAAGCGGGTGGAAGTGAAGGGATGGCACGACGCCGCCTACGCGCGCGACCGCGTGGCCCGCGCCATCAAGATGTTTCAGGAAGGGAAAGCAAAGCACCCTGAGTCGAAGAGAAAAGCGGCTGTATAAAGCAAAAGATCTGGCCTTGCGTGATTCGGTGAGGCCGCGATGGCTGCCGACTTCGACCAAAACGTCAATCGACGGCTGGAACCGGCGCCGGACGCCGCGCCGGCAAAGCCACCGTCAACCAGTAAAGCAGCGGACCGCATAGACCCACCGCGCTCGCAAATGCCAGCGCGGAGAGTGAACCGATGAGCTTTTCGCCGCGCGAAACGTACAAAGCGTAGCCGATGAGCGCCGCGGGACCGACGCCTAGAAGGCACGCCAAGGCGAAGTTGCCGGCTCTGAAAGGCCGTTCCAGTTGCGGCTCGCGTACGCGCAGCACCACCAGGGCCACAAACTCCAGCAGCAGGCTCGATCCGTAAAGAACCAGATCAATCGAGATGAGCCGTTCAAAGGGCAGATTGAGCGCCAGCGCCCAGGCGATTCCGCAGACCAGCACGCTCACCCAGGGCACGTTGCGCTTGTTGCGGCGTGCGAGCAGGCGTGGCAGCATGCCATCTTCGGCCATCGCCGTGGGCAGGCGGGTGTAACTCATCACCAGCGCATTGAACATACCGATTCCCGTGATGCAGCCTCCGATCACGACAGCCATTCCCAGCCACGGACCGCCAAGGGTCCGCGCCGCCGTGGCCCAGTCGCCGGTGGAGAAGCTGCCGGAAGAAAGGCCGGCGAGCGCCATGGCCACCAGCGGCAATATGTAAGTGGTCACGGTCAGGGCGGTTGCTGCGAGCATCGCGCGCGGATACGTTCGCCGCGGATTCTCCACTTCCTGGGCGACTGTAGAGGCGTTGTCCCAGCCCATATAGTTCCACATGGCCACCAGCAGCGCCGTCGATAGACCGGCCTGCGACGCGGGGCCACTCCACGCCGTGGCAGGATGAACAGTGATCGCGCGCCAGACGCCCAACGCCACAAAAACGGCAAACGGCGCGAGCAACAATACGCCCAGGCCCACGGAGTCTTCGCCCACCTGCGGCGCGCCGCGGAGATTCCAGGCGCAGCAAAGCGCAACAACAGCGATAGAACAGAGGTAGCTCTTCCAGCCGGCCGTGAGATGCGGGCTGAGCTGGCCCAGGTAAAGGACGAACATCGACGGATAGAGCGCCATATCGAAGATGCTGGCCGAGAGCGATAGCCAGCTTTCCTGGTAGCCCCAGAAGGGTCCAAGCGCGCGGCGGACCCAGATGTAGAATCCGCCCTCGGCCGGGATGGCGCTGGCCAGCTCGCCGATCATCAGCGCGGTGGGCAGGCTCCAGACCAGCGGCAGCACCAGCAAAATGACGACCGCGCGCGCAAAGCCCGCACCGCCCAGAATGTCTTCGATGCCATAGGGACCGCCCGACACCATAAAGTAGGTGGCGGCAATGAGCGGCAGCATCCGCATCTTGCGCCGAGCGGGCTTGAATTCGAGAAGCATCAATGTGAATCTAACAATCTTTGCGCCGCACAAAAAGCGAAAAACTGCTCGAGAGTCTTTGGCGAGCCGAGACGCGAGCTTCCGGTGCAATCTCTCTCAAGCCCGAAGAAACGGCCGAGCGGCTGAAGGCGGCGGTCTACCGAGAGACCGGTTCCATTCGCACCCGTCGATCCTTGCGGGTTTGCTCTCCGAGGAATCGATTGCGCAACTTTCTCTCGTCGGCAGTGTCTACCGCTTCGACGATCGAAGATGGCGCGGACAGAATTTACCCACTTCGACCCCGATTGTTTTTGATTTTTCATTGCCGCTGAATTGAATCGCACCGCGGAGCTGTCTGGGGATGCGATGCGAAGTGGCGTTCCTGTCCACGTAACACGCGGGCTGACCACGTCATTCGTTCTTTACGTACCGCTTTACTTTCGACCTCTTTGAGTTGTTGTGTCAGTTTGCGGACCAGCGCGGGGGCCTTCGTCCGGCCGTCGTTCACAGGTGCTCGAACCATAAGGAGTACGGCTGGGCAAATTTCATGTACCAGGCCAACCAGGGTCCCAGTTATCCGGCCCACCAGTTCATTTTCACAGGCACGTCAGCCCCGACAGCAAAAGACGACGCGAAGTCCACGTTTGTTTCGGAGAATTTCAATAACAAGGTGCTCAGCAACAACGCGGGATGCCTGGCCTTGGAAGGTGCGACGAACGATCTTCTGTCGCCGGCGCTGAGCACGCCTGCGGCCGGTTGCAAGCTCTATGCCGATGGTTCGGTGCAGGAGTGCCCCATCAGCAACACGGCCCTGATTTATCCCACTGATCCGGTTGGCACATTCTGTTACCCGCACCAAAGCATGGCGGACCTGCTCGATCCACTGGCCATCACGTGGAAGTACTATGCCCCGTCCGCAGGCTCGATCTGGACGGCGCCAGACTCGATCAAAGCCATTTGCGAACCGGCTTTTGTCAATCCGAATGGCAACCCGAACTCCGCCCTCGAGTGCACCGGCGAGGAATGGAACGCGCACGTCGATGTAAAGAACCTGGGCACCGACATTCTGCGGGACATCGCCAGCTGCAGCCTCTCTCGCGTGAGCTGGGTGATTCCCAACGGAGAATGGTCTGATCATGCCGACCCCAACGACTTTTATGGGCCATCGTGGGTGGCCACT
>JASHVE010000550.1 GCA_030039675.1 Acidobacteriaceae bacterium
TAGTGCCGCGGCAGATTGCCATGTACCTGGCCAAGCAGATGACGGAAGCGAGCCTGCCGGAGATTGGCCGCCAGTTCGGCAACAAGCACCACACTACGGTGATGCACTCGATCGGCAAGATCGATGAACAGCGTCGCAACGACAAGGACCTGCACCGGACGATCAACAAGCTGCAGGATGTGCTGAATGCGTGAGGGCGAGTTGGCAGGTTAGCGGGTCAGCAAGTTGGCGAAAGGCCCACGCTGCAAAGCGTGGGCCTTTTATTTCGTCATCAGCTCGATGAACATCTTCTGAAACTTCGGCAGATCGAGGTCCATCTGCGCGTGGACGAGACGCACATTCGTCTCTGGTTTCAGCTTTTCCGTCCACGTGAGTGTGTCGCCGTAGGTCGGGCCGTGGCTCAGATCCACGTCCATGTAAAGCTGTTTCTCTTTGGTGACCAGCGATGGGTCGAGCCACGCGCACGCGGCGAACTCGTCCCACATGTAGTAGCGGTCCTGGCTCCAGGCAGCGATGTAACGCGCGGCCGGCGATTGCGATTTCGCAATCTCGTTAAGCATGGCCTGTGTGAACGGGGCTTTGATGGAGACGTCGACTGTTGTGATATGGATGCTCGGCCACGCGGCTCGCAGCACGATGTGGGCGGCCTCGGGATCGAACCAGAAGTTGAACTCGTGACGCGGGCTGGTGGCAAACTCGGGATCGTCGGTCTGCGGGTTGAGGCTGCCGCCCATGAGTACGATGCCTTGGGTGAACGATGCAAACGAGGGATCGATGGAGATGGCGAGCGCGATGTTGGTGAGCGGACCTGCAGCATAGATCGTCACTTCATTCGGATGTGCGTGCACCTGGCGGATGAGGAAATGCACTGCATCTTCGTCGATGGGCTTGATGGTGGGCATGCCCTCGGCGAGCGGTGGAGTGTAGTAGGGGTCGTGGGTCTGTCCATTAGGGACGACCTGCGGTTTGTCGCCTTTGTCGGTCGACACTAAGCTGCTGGTGGCCTCGCCCCATGCCCCCAGCCAGGTGACCCTGCCGACAAGCGCAGACTGGAGGCGCGTCTCTTCTTCGTCGCGCACCAGGGGAAAGACCGCGCCCTTTGCCAGAGGCACATCGGTGTGGCCGGTGAGCTCGAGCATGCGCAGGGTGTGCAGGGTCTCCTCATCGCGCCAGGCATTGCCAGTGACCATGGTGATGCCGAGCACCTGCACATCCGGCGCCTGCAACAGTGCGAGAATGGCCATCTGGTTGGAGCCGCCGGGTCCAGAGCCATCCTGATCAATGAGGACAAGACGCTTTTGCGCAGAGCAAGCAAGAGTGGCGGCTAAGAGAAAAAAGAGCAGCCTGGAGTGCATGGAGGTATTGTGGCACGGTGCTGCATGCGCAGAAGTGCGAGGCTGCCCAAAAAGCAACCCGGGGGTCCTTCGACTCCTCGCTTCGCTTGTTGCTCAGGATGACAGGGGGCAATATTACCGACGCCCAAAACCGCGCGGCTTCATCTGCGGAGCGACCGGCAGACTGGTCTTTCCCTCGGGATAGACGACCAGGAAGCGATTCGGACCTTCGCCCATGCTGGCCGTTTCCACGCCCTGGAGTTCACGGCAGGCCAGGTGCAGCAGACGGCGCTCGCGGCTGTTCATGGGCGGAAAGCTGTAAGGGACGCCGGTCTTGCGCACCTTTTCGGCGGCCGTCTCGGCGGAGAGACGCAGTTCCTGCGCGCGCAGGGCCTTGAAGTTGCCGGCGTCGAAGCTGACCAGATCGTGCTCGCGCTGATCGAGGCGCAGCATCTGCGCGGCGATGGTTTCGAGCGCGCGCAGGAGTTCGCCGTTATGCTGGATGACGAGCGGCACGTCCGGTCCGGCCAGCTCCACATAGATCTGGCGGGCCTCCATGCCCTCGGGGTCGCGCGCGCCGTCGCCCGCGGTGATGCGGTACTTGAGGCGCATTCCGCCCAATTTGTTGAGAGTGTTCAGAAATCCGGCAATCTTCTGCGCAGCCTGCTGCAGGTCGTCGATGGGCATAACACACAAGTATCGCAGAGCGGCCAGGGTTGGCGTGGCCAATCGGCAAGAAAAAACCAGGGACGGCTCGGGCAGCCGCGCTGCATCCTGCACAATGGTGCGAATCATCGGCTATGATGCTCTGGTCCCTGTTTATCGGCTGAAGGCAGCGTGGGGTTCGAAACGGAGGCGTCAATGCCGTTACGCAATGGCAGTCAAGCCCATTCCCAGACCGGCTGGATCGTCCTGCTTCTCGGCTTCTGCGTCTTTGTCGTGGCGTTCTTTCTTCCCGCGGTGCGCGCCGGTGCGACGGGACCCGAGGCCGTGGTGTTTCCCGGATGGAAATGCGCGTCGGTCGCGCTGACTGAAACGATCGCGCTGGTGGGCAAATCGGGCGTCGAAAAGCCGTCGTTCGCAGTCCTGCTCGTCATTTTCAGCGGCTGGATCAACCCGCTCGTCCTGCTGCTTCTCTGCTTTAGCTTCTGGCAGGGCCTCCTCGTTGCGCGGCGCGTTCTGGCTGTGCTCATTTTGCTTTGCATGGCCGCGACCTGGGCGTTCTTCGCGCTCCAGAAGGTCACGCCGCTCGTTGGCCACTTCCTCTGGATCGCGGGAGCCCTTCTCATTCTGATAGCGGCAGTGACCGGCGGGCGGCCGCAGGCCGCAACTCAGCCGTAGCAGAGGTTTTTTTCCGGCCGGTCCCTCCGGTCCTGCGGAGCCTTCAGGAAGAATTCAGCAACGGCGGGTATCCTTCTGGTGTGACTACGCAGGAGAATCTTGGCCGGCGGCGCGGGCATCGCGGTTCAACCTGTGCTGCGTGGGCCTTTCTGACGATTTCAATGGCTGCCGTACTGCGAGCCCAGGCTCTTCCGACGGACTCTGGCGCAGGGCAAGCGGTCTCCGTTCAACCGGTCGTGATTACGCTGGAGGAAGCTATCCGGCGCGCAGAAACAAGCGACCCGGCATATGCCACATCGCGTGCGGACCGCGGGGTCGCAGGGCTGGACCGTTCGATCGCCGTGAGCGGCCTGTTGCCCAGCGTGGTCTATCACAACCAGGCGTTTTATACGCAGCCGAACGGGTTGGTCAACCAGGCTGGCCAGGGCGTGACGGCGCAGCCGGCTCCGCGATTCATTGCCAACAACGCGGTGCGCGAGTATGCCAGCCAGGCTTCGATCAACGATGCGGTGGGATTGGCCGGTGTGGCCCAGGTGCGGCGCGCCGACGCGGCGGCCGCGCAAGCCGCTGCGGAGCTCGAGATTGCGCGCCGCGGATTGGTGGCCGGCGTAACCGGATTGTTCTATAGCTCGCTCGCTGCCGATCATAAGCTGCAGATGGCCGAACGCGCGGAGCAGGAGGCAGATGATTTTTCTTCGCTGACCGAAAAACGCGAGCAGGCCCGCGAAGCCGCGCACGCGGACGTAGTGAAAGCTCAGCTTGAGAAACTGCAGCGAGACCGAGGGCTTGAAGATGCGCGCATTGCCGCGGAAAAAGCCCGGCTGGAGTTAGGCGTGCTGTTGTTCGCCGATCCCCGCACGCCGTACACACTGAGCGCACCGGAGGCGGCGCCGGCGCTGGCTTCGCGCGAGGAAGTGGAACAGGCTGCGGCGAAAAACAATCCTGAATTGAAGAGCGCGTTGGCCGCGCTGAGCGTGAGCAATGCCGATGTACTGGCCGCGCGAGCCGCCTATCTGCCCGATCTCGGCTTGAATGTGACCTACGGCATCGATGCGCCTCAGATCGCGGTGAATGGACCGGATAAGGTGCGCAATCTGGGTTACTCGGCCAGCGTCACGCTGGATATTCCGGTGTGGGACTGGCTTTCGACAGAGCACAAGTTGAAGCAGAGCGAGATTCGCCGCGATGCGGTGAAGGTTGCATTGAATGCGACGCAACGCAGGCTGATTGCGGACCTGGACGAGGCGTACTCCGAGGCTGCCGCGGCGCGCGATCAACTGGCGTCGCTCGACCAGAGCGTGGCCGCTGCGGCTGAGAGCCTGCGGTTGACGAAGCTGCGTTACGCGGGCGGCGAGGGCACGGTGCTCGAAGTGGTTGATGCGCAAGACGCATTTGTGCTGGCCCAGGATGCGCGCGAGGATGGCCGCGTGCGCTATGAGACGGCGCGGGCGAATCTTCAAACGCTGACCGGCACGCTGTGAGGAAGAACTGAACGATGAGTATACGGATGAAAGAGATTAGGGCCCGAAGTACGCGGAAGGTGACGCTGCAATGCGCCTCGCTTGGCGCTGTGTTTGTGCTGGTGCTTGTGCCGGGTTGCAAGAAAGAATCTGCTCCGGAAACGGAGGTCACGGTGCAGGCAGAGCATCCCGCGCAGGGCCCCATCGCCGAGCAGATCACGGCCGACGCGGTCCTCACACCACTAGCGCAGGCGGCCATTGAGCCGAAGATCACTGCGCCCGTGAAGAAGTTTTATGTGCAGCGCGGGGCGCGTGTGAAGGCCGGCGAGTTGCTCGCCGCGCTCGAAAACAACGACCTGACTGCTGCGGCTATGGACAACAAGGGCGCGTACCTCGCGGCCCAGGCTGTTTTTGACACGACGACCAAGGCGCAGGTTCCGGAAGACACGTTGAAGGCCGAGTCAGATTTCGCGCAGGCCAAGGCGAATCTCGAACTGAACCAGAGCATCGTGACCAGCCGCAAGCAGCTCTTTCAGGAGGGCGCAATTCCCGGGCGCGACCTGGATACGGCGCAAGCCGCACTGGTGCAGGCGCAGGCCGCCTACGACGCAGCGAAGACACATCTCGATTCCGTACGCAGCGTGAGCCGAGCCGCGGCGCTCAAGGAGGCGCAGGGACAGTTGACCTCGGCTGAAGGCAGGTACAAGGGCGCTGAGGCGGAGGTGAACTACTCGAAGATTCGCAGCCCGATCGACGGCGTCGTGACCGACCGGCCGCTGTTCGCGGGTGAGACTGCGACCGCGGGAACGCCACTCATCACCGTGATGGAGACATCAAGCCTCATCGCCAAGACGCATATCGGGCAGAGCCTTGCCCAGCAGTTGAAGGTGGGCAGCGCCGCGCAGGTGCATGTTCCTGGGCTTGCCAATCCGGTGGAAGGCACGGTTTCGCTGATAAGCCCCGCGCTCGATCCGGGCAGCACAACGGTCGAAGTCTGGATCAAGATCGGCAACAAAGCGGGAACGCTCAAGGTGGGTACACCGGTGAAGGTTTCGATTACAGGGGTGAGCGTTCCGCGTGCGTGGAAAATTCCGAACTCCGCCGTGCTCTCCGCTGACGATGGAAGCAAGTTTGTCATGGTTGTGGGTGCTGATGGTGCGGCACACCGCAAGCCCGTGACGCTTGGCATTACAGACGGAGAGGACGTACAGGTGGAGAGCGGGCTGGCGTCGGCCGACATGGTGATTACCGGCGGATCGTACGGCCTTGATGAAGCCACGAAGGTGAAGATAGGGCCTGCCGGCGGCGACTCCAATGACGACTCGGGCGACAACAAGGGTGGAGGCGATAAGTAATGGCCGGGGTAGCTCTCGACACGCAGCCGGCGCACCCGCCTTTCTGGATCGCGCGCTCCACGCGCACCATCTTTTTCTTTGCGGCCATGCTCACCGTGGCCGGCATTTATCTCGCGTTGCAGGTGCCGATCTCCGTCTTTCCGGAGACGAACTTTCCGCGCGTGATTATAGCCGTGGACAACGGAGTAATGCCGGTCGAGCAGATGGAGGTGACCATCACGCGGCCGATCGAAGACGCGGTGAACTCGGTGCCGGGCCTGCAGACGGTGCGTTCCACCACCAGCCGCGGCTCTGCAGAAGTGAGCCTGTTCTTCGACTGGAACGTGGACATGGTGACGGAACTGCAGCTTGTGGATGCGGCGCTTTCGATGGTGCAGCAGACGCTGCCTTCCACCGTGCACATCGCCACAAAGCGGCTCACGTTCGCCAGTTTTCCGATCCTGGGTTACAGTCTGACCTCGGACACGGTGCCGCTTACACGGCTTTGGGAGATCGCCACCTACGATCTGAAGCCGCCGCTCAATCGCGTCTCCGGCGTGAGCACGGTCATTGTTCAGGGCGGACAGGTGCCGGAGTTCCATGTCGTGCCGAACCTGGCCCTGATGCAGGCGGCGGGCGTGACGATTCCCGATCTTGAGACTGCGATTGAAGCGTCGAACATCATTGATTCGCCGGGACTGTACGAGGCGAACCATCAGCTTGTCCTCGGGCTGGTGGGCGCTCAAGTGCACGATGCCGACGGGATCCGCCAGCTTGTGGTGAAGACCACTCCGGCGGGCGCACCCGTGCGTGTGGCCGATGTGGCCACGGTGGAAGATGGCACGACGCCGGTGTATACCACCGTGACCTCGAACGGCAAGAATGCCGTGCTGCTGAGTCTGACGCGCCAGCCGACCAGCAATACCGTAGCGGTGGCTAACGCGGTGGCCGCGCAGGTAACGCAGCTGCGGAAGAAACTGCCGCCGGGTGTAAAGCTCGACATCTTTTACGATCAGTCGCAACTGGTGCGCGATGCAATTGGCAGCGTGCGCGACG
>JASHVE010000551.1 GCA_030039675.1 Acidobacteriaceae bacterium
AGTGGCATTTTCCTCAAGAAAATGCCACCTTCCGCGGCTTCGGCAAGGGCACATCAACTGTGGAACCGCTCTAGTGTCTTGGCAACGGAAGGGCAGACGACTTTCATGTGAACCGGTCGTCGAGAGAAAAGCACGGGAATTCCTGTTTGCACTCCGGAGAGCGCATTCTTGTTTGATCTAGATCCACGGTTGCGCGCTGCTGCGTCTCGATCACTCGTTGCGCAAGGCTTGCATGGGATTGACAGATGCGGCGCGCCGAGCAGACACACAACAGGCCATGAGCGCCGTCAGCACCAGCGTGAGCGTGGCTGCGGCATAAGTAAGAGGATCGGTGGCCTTGATGCCGTACACGTAACTTGCCATGACCTGGCTCAAGCCGAGGGCTGCTACCAAACCGATCGCAGTACCGATGAATGTCACGCCGAGACCTTCGTGCAATATCTGCCGGAGCACCATCATGCGATCTGCGCCCAGAGCCATGCGGATAGCGAGTTCCTGGGTGCGGCGGCTGACGGAGTACGACATAACGCCGAAAATCCCGACCGACGACAGCAGGAGCGCCAGAGCCGCAAAGATCCACAGCAACACCATCGGGAAGCGAAGCGTACCGTAGGTTTGCGCGACTTCCTCTGCGAGCAGCTGCACATCGTTCACGGGCTGTTCACTATCGAGAGCCCGCACTGCTTCGCGAATGGATGGCACCACCGACATGGGTGCAACGGCGGTTCGAACATCCAGATAGCCCCACGCGATGGGATGCTGCTCAAAGGGGACGTAAATATCGGCTCGCGGTTCCCACAGGTCGTAGCCGCGACGGTCCTTCACAATGCCGACGATTTCGAGAGAATTGGCGCTGTTGGCGCTCTGACCCGAATAGACGCGCTGCAGGATCGAAACATGCTGGCCTATCGGGCTGGAGTGCGGCCAATAGCGCTGCGCCACTACTTCGCTGATCAACGCGACCGGAGTGGCGCCGTCCGCATCGTTCTGGGTAAAGCCTCGTCCCGCGACCAGGCCGATTCCCATCGCGCTGAAGTCTGCGGGAGAAACAACATTGAAGCTTGCCGTTGGCTCCTGCCCGGGTGGCGCTGGCGGCTGCCCTTCCGGCCGGAAAAAGACCGAAGAGCCCGGCTGCCTGAGTCCCGCGGACTTAATGCCGGGGAGACCGTCGACTCGCTGCAGCAGCTGCCGGTAGAAGGCCTTTTGATTTGCGGCATCAGCATATTTGTAGTGCGGCAGGTCGATCTCCATGGTCACCACGTTGGTGGGATCGATCCCCAGGTCCACCTGCATGAGTCCTAGGAACGTGCGCACCAGCAGTCCGGCTCCGGTCAGAAGCACGAGCGCCAGAGCGATTTCAGAGATCACGAGGCCATTGCGCAGCCGGCGCCGGCCGGGCTCGGCGGAGGACGTGCCGCTGCTCTCCCGGAGCGACTCGTTGAGATCTGTTCCGGATGCAGCCAGAGCGGGAGCCAGACCGAAGACGACTCCCGTCACCAGCGTCAGTCCCAGAGAATACAGAAGGACTCGCCAGTCAATGTTGATCACGCTGGCATTGGGCACGCTGAAGCGGTGATAGCGAGTCATCTCCAATGTCAGAATTCGATCTCCGATAAAGGCCAGGAGAAGTCCTAACACACCGCCGATAGTCGCCAACAACACGCTTTCGGTGAGCAGTTGGCTGATAATCCGCCGGCGGCTGGCCCCCACAGCAGCGCGCACGGCCATCTCGCGCTTTCTGACCGTAGCGCGCGATAGCAGCAGGTTCGCGACGTTGCCGCACGCGATTAGCAAAACGAACAGAACGGCTCCCGACATGATAAGCAGCGGCTTTCCCATGTTGCGGTAATACGCGGCATGCAAAGGTTCAACTTTGAAGCCCCAGCCCTGATCGGCGTCAGGATGTTCGATGGCGAGGTTGGCCGCCAGTGTGTCCATCGCGGCCTGAGCCTGCTGAACACTGACACCGGGTTGCAGACGAGCCTGTGCCTGCAGATCGCGCGAAGTGGCACGGCCCATCTCGCTCTTCTCTTCAGGCGTGAGCGCGAGAGGAACGAATGCATCCATCTCCTGGTCCCAGGTAAAGCGGAAGCGCGCGGGCATGACCCCTACGATGGTGTAGCGCTTTTCGTCGAGATCGATCGTCTTGCCGAGAATTGCCGGATCAGCGCCGTAGCGCGTCTGCCACAGATGATGACCGATGATGGCCACCTGGTCGTCGCCGGGCTCTACCTCGTCGGGCGTAAAGAAACGGCCTAGAAGCGGCTGAATGCCGAACAGGGGCAACATGTCGAGGGAAGCTTTGATGCCGTCGATGCTTTCAGGATGATTGCCCTCAGTGATGTTGAATCTCGACCAGCGGTAGTAGCCGACCTGCTGAAAGATATTCTTTTGGCCGGCGATGTCGGCAAGGTTGGGCGCGGAGACGCCCGTCTGCACATAGCCCTCACCCTTCTGGTTCCGCCATTGGCCAAGACCGATGAGTTCTCTGGGGCTCGGATACGGCAGCGGCCGCAAAACGATGGCGCTTACCAGGCTGAAGATGGCAGCATTGGCCCCTATGCCAAGCGCGAGCGTGAAGCAGGCGGTGAGCGCAAATCCTGGGCTCCGAAGCAGTCCGCGCAAGGCATAATGTATGTCCTGCCGGAAACGATCCAACGCACGCCATCCCCAGGCGTCGTGAGCGTCGCGCTTGACGAACGGCCACCACTGCATTTTAGCTCTCCTGGACTGTAGACCACATCACGCGTTGCGGGTCTTAAATCTTGAATGTCCGTTGCAAATTGATCCGATCGCCTGCCCCTCATTCGCAGCGCAGCGCCTCTATCGGATTGATCGCCAGCGCTCGTCGTGCGGGCACAAGGCACGCAATTGCTGCGACGAGGAGAAGGAGAAGCGACACTCCAAGAATCACCACGGGATCGTGCGTTCCATTCTCGATCCATTGCGCGATCAGACGATCCAGACCAAAGCTGAGCGCGAGCCCTATGAAAACTCCCAGCCCGACACTGGTCCCGGCCGACACTCCGACGATCCGCAGCACATCCTGCCGCTGAGCCCCAAGTGCAATGCGAACGCCGAGCTCGCCCGTACGTTGCACCACCGTATACGAAACCACGCTGTACAAGCCGACCGCCGCTAGAACCAGCGCCAGCACGGAGAAGGCGCCGAAGAGCATTGAAACGAGGCGAGCCCGGGCGTACTCCGGCTCACGTTGTATCCAGCCTTCAAGGTCCCTCGTATCTCCGGCAGCCTGTTGATCCGGATCGATCGATGCGATCTGCTGGCGAATGCTGTGCAGCATCGTAAGCGGTTCGGCCTGGGTGCGGACCAGGACTTGTGTCCATAGCCAGGTCACAAGTGTGTACGGCGCATAAACGGCCGGCGCGACGGGCTTGTCCAAGCCGTCGTCCAGTGAATCGGCCACGACTCCGATGATCTGCAGCCACCCATTGCTTCCCGTGGCGGTGAGTTGATAAGGGGGATCGTTGGTCAAGCGCGGAATCCGAACCGAGTGTCCCAGCGGGTCCGCTCCGTCCAGATAGCGATTCACGAATGCCCGATTGACGAGCACCAGCGTGGCGCCACGCACGATCTCGCTCTGATTCCACATGCGCCCCTCGAGCAGGGGAATGCGCAGCGTAGAGAAGTACTCCGTACTGACGAATTCAATGTGCGCTTCCTGCGCGTCCGAGGCTGCCTTCCCAAGAATATCCACTGCAGTGCGCATTCCGCTGCTGGGCGGGGTAGCGTTAGTCGAGATCCCGGCGGCCGCTACGCCCGGCATGCCGGCGATCTTTTCCTGAAGCTGCGCAAAGAGTCTCGTTCGTTCTTCTCGCACTGTATGCGTGTTGTCATGCAGAGGAATCCCCACTGACATCACATGGTGCGGATCGTATCCCAGCGGCACCCGCATCATCGTTACGAATCCCTGAATAGCCGCGCCGGCAGCGCTCATCAGTAGCAGAGTGAGTGCAATCTGTCCCGCAATCAGTGCCGTGTGCACGCGTCTGCCCTTCACGCTGCCGGTGAGTCGGCGTGTGCCGGCCTGCATCACCTGGCTGATCTGCGGCTGGGCCGATTGCAGCGCGGGAAAGAGGCCGAAGAGGATGCCGCTCAGTAGCGCGAGGCCGACGCTGAAAAAGACTACGGCAAGGTTGACGTGGAAGTCAGCTTCGTGCGGAAAGGAGTACTCGGGAAGCCGGGCGATAATCAATCCAATTGCCCGGTACGCGAGAAGTACACCCAGTCCCGCTCCTGTCACTGAAAGCACCAGCGATTCGGTCAGAAGCTGCCGCACGATGCGGAATCCGCTCGCTCCAACGGCAGAGCGGACCGCGAACTCGTGCTGGCGCGCGGTGCCCCGCGCGAGCAACAGGATGGAAAGATTGCCGCAGCCGATGGCCAGCAGTAACGCTACCGCGCCAAACAGGAGATACATCGTTTTCCTGAGGGCGCGCACATAGGTATCGGCGAGCTTACGCACACTGATTTTGAATTGCTTGGGATAGAAATTCGGCCTCTCGTGATCGAACTGCTGGTAAAGAGGACGGAATTCCGCTTCCGCTGACGACGCGCTGACCCCAGGCTTTAGCTTCAGCAGAGCCTCATATCCATGCGCCTGGTCAGACGCCATGTTCAGCGGGAGGTAGACGTCGCCATCGCGCCAGGTGAAGCGCGGGGGCATCACGCCGAGGATCACGTAGCTCTTATTCGTAAGTTGGACGGTCTTGCCGACTACCGAAGGGTCGCCGCGATAATGGCGCTGCCAGAACTTGTAGCTCAGCACGGCCACAGGCTGCGGATCATGGCCATCCGGCGCATCGGCGGGGAGAAAATAACGGCCCAGCAATGCAGGCATACCGAGGAATTGGAAGCCTGTGCCCGTCAGCATAACCGCCTGCACATCGTCCGGCACGTCATTCCCCGTCACTGTTAAATTCCAGCCGTCCACGCCGACCACATCTTCTACCGCGTGCGTTTGCCGCACCTGGCGGATCTGCGGCCCCGTCAGCCCCCAAGTTCCCTCGCGGCCTGCCGGACTCGTGATCCAGATCTCGCAGATCCGGTCCATTCCCGCGTAGGGCCACGGATAGAGCACCGCGTCATAGAGAATGCTGTAGACAGCGACCGTGGCGCCAATGCCGAGTGTGAGCGATAGGACCGCTGTGAACGAGAAGCCTGGATTGCGGAAGATCTGCCTGAAGGCAAACCGGAGATCCTGGAGCAGTATCTGCATCGGGCCTCCTGTGTGATGGGAAGGCGGGGAAAGCTGGTTCTCTGTTTGAACTGAGGCAATTTCACTGCCACGACCGTGGCTCTCACAACGTCGCTCGGACCGGGTTCACTCAGAGCGCGACTGGTCCCCCAAAAACGGACGGCTCAACCCTGAGGCTTTTATTCTCTTCTATTTCGACGAAACGCATGCGGCCGATGTGAGTTTACGGGAGCATGCTTTCGGGCTTTATTCGCAGGCAGCCGTGAACCTCGGCTCGCGCAGTTCTGTCCGATCTCGCACACATCGTCCGCAAATGAACATGCCGCTGGCCGTCGGGATATGACAAATGCGTCAGGTCGCGTCAACGGCCGAAGGCGTCGTACCACCGGACGCCCGGGTGCCTGAACTGGCGGCGTCTACTGCCCAGATTGCGGTAGGATAACCGGCTAACCAGATGTTACGTCAGGTGACTAGGCATCAACACGAGAGTCTTCAGTGAAGGTGCGCTCTGCATTGCGTAAAAACGGCGATTTAATGGCTGTAATTCTGTGCGTAGGTGTCGTGCGGTAACCCCAGGGAGCGAGACTTCCGGGCTAGGGCGTAGGCCGCGTCCCGGTCCATAAGTCCGCCGATGGAAACCAAGTACGGAGCGTGCCCGCTGGGGGCGAAGACCGCTGGCTGCAGATCCGGATGGCTGCGTGTGAGGCTAGAGACTTTCTTCTCCGCATCCGTCTTGCGGTTGTAGGTGAAGGTGATCACGCGCCAATTGGCTCGGGAACTCGCAGATGTGAGAAGGCTCACACTTGGCGAAGCCGCAGCGACGGGCTTCGGCGCGGAGCTACTCGAGATCCGCTTCGCCGATTGTGCGGCTGGTTGCGAAACGGCAGCAACCGCCTGCGCCGCTCTGTGCCCGTGCGCAAGCACCCACGTGGAGAGAAGCAGAAGAACGGCAACAATGCCGACGGCGCCGAGCCAGCGCCAGCGCAGCGAAAAGCTCTGTCCTTCATCCCAGGTATATTTGCGGGTGGTTGCGCCGGCAAATTCCACTTTTCGTTCGTCGTCGAGGAGAGGGAGAGAGAGCTGCGACTCCGGCCGCATAGAGGGCCTGGCGGCAGCACTCGGACCTCTCTGCTCGATAACGGCTGACGTTGCCCGAGCCGTTTGAACCAATTTCGGCGTTGTACGTGGCTTCGAGCCAAACTGGCCTTCGATCGTGGCCCGGATGTTCTCCAGGCCCCATGTACCATCGAGTCCGTTGCGGATGATCTCGCCGAATGGTTGGGGCACCGCGGAGTCTGGAACGCCCTCGAACGACTGCCGTAGAGTGAGTGCCTGGAGGAGCACAATTGCGAGATCGCGCACGTCGCGCTGCTTCGCGGTGCGGCCTTCCTCCCCCTCTGGCGCTTCGCGGATGCAGTCGCTGCGCAGTTTGACCACGTCGCCCACAGCAAAGATATTGCGCGGTTCGATGTGCTCGTGAATGAAGCCGTGGATATGTAGCATGTCGAGCGCGGCCACTAGGCTGGATGCAAGCTGCACGACATCCTTAACGGCCAGATGGCCTTGGACGAGTACCTCGGCTAGGTTCGCATCCACCTTCTCGAAGATTGCGTAGACGACCGGGCCGCCATCGAGCTCGACCTGCCCGTAACGTTCGAACTTGACAAAGTTCGGATGGTTCAACGCCTCCACGCAGCGCCAGCGGGCAAGAATCTCTTTCTCGTCGAAGTGACACTCTATGAGGCGCATCAGCTTCGACTCGCTCTTCGGACCGGCCGTGGCGAAGAATGCGCTGCGGCCCTCGGGCAACAGAAGCTTTAGCAAGGGGAAAGCGCCGTCGATGGTGACGCCTTCATAGTCGGTCCATAGTTGCATATGTCGGTTCCGCTTGAGAAGTGGGGACAAGGCAGGAAGTGCCGGAAGGGCGAGTTGCACAAGCAGGGGAGCGAGCCGCAGGTGCTCACGCAGCGGCTCTTGTTGTCACAGTCATTATCGCAAACGGCGGCGTATGGGTTTGCGGAAAGGCGTTACTACTTGAATGCGGGGAGCAGAACCCGGAGCCCGGCAATGGGAGGCGGTCCCGAAGGTCGCATTCAGGCGACCACGGAACAACTTGTCAGAAGCAGAAGTCTGCGGCTGCGGGCGCCGTTGCTTCCAAATGGCGAGTTGTTATCGAAGAGCCAAATTTTCAATAAGCAACTCGCGGCGGGAACGGAAAGACTCGACAATCAGAACGAAAAAAAGCTTCAACAGGTGAAGCATAAGAGAATTCTCGCATCCAGGCGACTCCGCTTCATCTGCCTAATTCAACGGCAGATCGACATTTTGGCGCGGCACAAGCACACTCGTTGCAGGGATGGATGATCCTTGTGCGTCGGTTGAGACAGCATCTTGTCGCACGGCCCTTTCCAGATCTCGACGAATTGAAATGTAAGTGTCTAATACGTACCTGGGTAAGCCCGGAAGGCTACAACGGCGGAAGTGAGCGGAGTGCCTCGAACCGATGAGACCTTCAGCAGGATTTGGAAGTAGGGAAGAGTACTTGAATGAAAGATCTTCTTTAAGCCGGTTAGCTTGTCTTCAGAGAAAAGAAAATCTCCGCCTGCCTCAGTCGCTTCAGCATTCGTGCCTTCAATAAGGAAAACCATTCCATTCTCGTCCGGTTTTGGCATGTACGCCACAACGCAGTACCCAACAGAATCGGAGTTTGCGTAACTCGGCTGTTCCCCCGGGGAGGGGTCTCGGTTCAAAACTCGAGGGCTGTGAAAGTCGGTAATGAAGTTTAGGCGGCGATCGAAGAGTTCATCCCAGGGATTTGATTTGCGTGCGCCAATCAGAATGATGTTGTCGCGTTTGATTAGTTCCGGCATGTAATTTCGTGCGTTATAAAGGTGAATTTTTCCGCCCCGCGGATCCAACGCAAGAATTCGGCGAGCCAGCACAATCTCGTAGGGATTCGCGAGGTCCCATGCGAGGATTCGGTGGAGTACTCCGTGCATTTCCGGGCTGAGGTTTGCACCGTTGATCTGGCTGACGTAGCTGTGCGTGAGGTAATCATTTAAGGAGAACTGCTTTTGACTGAGTGTTTCAACCACGCCGAAGCCCGCATCTGACGTCACAACGTCGGTGTCTGAATTGGCATTCAGGAATCGCGACCAGAGCGCGGCTACGGATGGCTCCCGCTGCCATCCGTAGATTGAATCAGTGAGTGCGCGATTCTGATTCCAAAAGAACAAACTAGCAGCAAAAAGTGCCGCGATCACAATTCCCGCAACTATCCATGGAATATTAATCTGCCGGTTATGGCCAAGTGCCAACTTTGTGTTTGCAGTTGAGCCGGCAGATTCCGTCCCGGGACCTGGAGCCTGCGATTGAGACCGCGGCGTGACTCCTGCACGCGGTTCGCGAGGTCGAAAAACCGGAATATAGCTGCCGCGTGGAATCTCTACCAGCAGCGTCTCGCGCGAGCCCTCCGAGTTGAAATATGCCTCGATCCGTCTGCGCAGGTCACTCACGCTGGCACGAACAATATTGTCCAGGCTCGTGTCATAACTGTCAGGCCGATGAAACACTTTTGCGCCAATCTCTTGCTCTTGAAGCCGATTACACCTATCCGTGAGCAACCGTTTTCCCAGGAAAAGCAGGAGTTCCTGGAGCCGGGCCGCACGCCTGAGCTGTGCGCTGTGCGCGACACGCTCCAAGAGCTCCCAGCAATCCGCAGTGGTGAGTATCGCCCTAAATTCAACATCAATTCGTTCTGCGGTTGCCATCGGTATTCCTTCATCGATGATCGATTGCCTGCCTCCAAAATTATGTCAGAGTTCCAGCCATTAATCGAATCATTAACCGTAAGGCGATCCCGGGTCGCAGCCGAAACCTTCATCTATGTCATTCAAAAGAATTAACGTAGGCAGGGACTCCTGTTACACGATCCTGGTCGTCTGCAAAGAGATTCTGATGCTTTGTGATAGCGAACTCGGCGCATATCGCAACAGACGTTTTCCAATTGCGAGCAGCGCAGGCGGTGCCACATGGCGGCTACGTCGAACCCCACAGTTGTACAACTGCGAATTCACTTGAAACTCGTGTGCCGATACGGCGATCTTGGGAATCCCGGCCCGACGAAAGGGCCAAAACCGAGATGATTCAATACGGCCAGTAATTTCAGAGACCGGTCTCGGAAGAACCCAGCACACGGCCGGGAATCCACTGATGAGGAAAATCCTTGAAAAGACGCACGTTTCTTAGAAATACCGCTCTTGAGATAGCGACGCTTGCCGGAACTGGGTTGGCCGGCCTGAACGCGGCGAGCCTGGAAGAAAGCGGATCAACGACCGGCCCGACGCCGCAGGAGAGCGCTGCCAGAGCCAAAATAGGACCTCCGGCTGCCCCGACGCTCCGAGGCACACCCGCACCAGATCCTCTGCGCGAACCGTTTCTGCTCAACACGGGCTTGCAGACGCGCTCAATTTCCTTTGAAAACCCGACCGGGGCGCCGGGCCAGGGCGGCAAGGCTGCCAGCGCTCTTGGCGTAGGCCGCAAGGGAGCCGCTTCTCGCACGATCCAACCCAGTGAGACCGTCGGCCTTTGCGATATCGAAGGACCGGGTATGATCCGTCACTTCTGGATGACGACCAGTCGCGTTGCCAAATCGCTCCGTGCCATTGTGGTGCGTGCTTATTGGGATGGCCAAGCTCATCCCAGTATCGAATGTCCACTGGGCGATTTCATGGGGTTTGCTCATGGAGCAGTCACAGCATATCAATCGGCTGTTCACTCCGTAGGAACGAACAGGGGGCTGAATCTCTGGCTGCAGATGCCTTTTGCGAAGCGCGCCCGAATCACCTTCAGCAACGAGGGCAGAGAGCCTGTCATCCTTTTTTACCAGATTGACTACACGCTGGGCGATAAGCTTCCCCATGATGTCGGCCGCCTCCATGTTTTATTTCGCCGCGAGAACCCGACCACCCCGAAGCAGGATTTTGAATTGCTACCCCAGCGGCGGAGTGCTGGCCGATTTATTGGGTCTGTCGTGGGCATCCGCGCCTTGACCGCTGGATGGTGGGGTGAAGGCGAGATCAAGATGTATCTTGACGGCGACAAGGAATTTCCCAGTTATTGCGGGACGGGGACCGAGGATTATGCGGGCCTCGGTTGGGGCGTCCAGCAAACGCCTTATCTTTATAATGGGTCCAGTTTCTGCGATAGCAATTTTTTCTCGATTTACCGCTGGTATCTGCCCGATCCGATTTATTGGCAGAAGGAATGCCGCATCGCAATCCAGCAAATCGGCTATGAGAAAGGGGTGGGATTAGTCAACCGGTCCGATGATTGGTCTTGCGCCACCTTTTGGTATGAGCAGGTGCCGAGCGCGCCTTTGCCGCCGATGCCTGACCTAGCCGTGCGTATTGCCGATCTGTGGTTGCCCGCGAACTCAGACCCGAACGCCGCCCCAAATTCAAACGCAGTCCCAGGTAAGAGCGCAATCCCAGATTCGAACGCCGCGGTCCATTGACCGCGCGAGCGTCGAAACGCAGTTCCGGGCAGTCTCGCTCCATCCTGCTTCGCTTCCTCTGGGCCGGTGCGCAAACAGGTCACGGCTCGAAGAGGCGTAGCACGCCCAAAACCGGAAGCTCAGCCCGGCGCGCCGGAAGTGATACCGCTGCCAAACTCAATTGAGCACGAGGATCCGGGCGGTGTGAATTGGATCAGCCGGGAACCATCATCACCGCGGACATCCCCATCTAGCCTCCCTCCAATCTTTGAATAGAACTTCGTTGCGCGGTCGATATCTGCTATGGGGACGATGACGACTTCGAGTTTCATATCGACTTTCATTGTGCTGCTCCTGTCCACTGCCGCCTTTCCCTTATCAAGGCACGCCTGAGGACACGGTGTCCCTTCTCCAGAATCGCTACCTCACCTTGGACTTTTTCAACTGGCTTCTGCCAGAACCGATTGGCAGATCCGCACGACTTAAGTCCGTTTGACGATAAGGACGGTTTTGTCGTCAATTAGATCGGAATCTCCGCTTTGACGGAGCCGCGCATCTCTCCTTGCGGCATGATCAAGCAACGCGTTGCAGATCTCTCTGGCGGACTGTCGACAGTGTTCGCGCATGATTGTCTCGAGCATCTCGCGTTCTTCTTTGTCAGCGCCGTCGTAGACTCCGTCAGTATAGAGAAAAAGGATATCTCCCGGACTCATTAGTGTGATCTCACCGAGATCAGAAGAGTCGACCTCCGTTTGCCGGAAGGTCAGAGAGTAGTACCTTTTGCGGTCCGGATGATCGGCCGGAATCTGCAATCCGAGTGCAAGGAATTGCACCATTCGGCTTTCGTTGATGTTCCTGAACCTGCAACTCTCCGCGGAGAACACCAGCGGCGGAGGGTGCCCGAAATTCGCAAAGCGGAAATGACCATTAGAACGGATTTCGCCGTAAATCATCGTTGCGATTTCGCGTGCTCCCTCCTTCTCAAGCGCATTGCGGGCGGTCACCGACTGCGCTAGCCGCAGGTTAATGTTTTCGAGCAGCATCGGAGTCGCTCTACCGTATCGATCCAGCTCTGCCAGCATTAAGGCATGAAATGCGTCATGTACAGTGGACGCAATTTTAGCCGAGATGATCCCATGGCCCTGTGCATCCACTACCAAAACTCCCGCGGTCGAATAAAGTTCACGCAATTCTTCCGCAACGCGCACCTGTTCTGAGCTTCTCGCGAATCGATATTCTCTTTCCATCTCGGGTCTGTAGTCGGGTGCTGTTTTCAGCGACTGCACCTGATCGTTGACGAGGTTACGCAGCGCAGCCCCGACGGGAAGCGGTTCAACGAATACTTGCGACAACCGGTGAGCCTGCCGAATGCGGGCATCAATGTCATAACGCTGTTGAAAACTGATGTACTCGAACAGGTCGCCACCGACAGTTTCAGCAGGAATCGAACCCCCAAACATTTGAATCCCCGGAATGTGCGGAATCGCCTCTTCGGCCGGCATCAGCCGTTTCCGCAAGTATTCGTCGATATTCAGAAGAGTGGATGCTGCTGTCAGCGGAGCGTTTTGCGCGGACGTGGTTTGAAGTTTCATGGGCTTTCCTCCATTACAACGAGAGGCTTTGTAGCACCTCGGCTCGAAGAGCCGGTGAGCCTCGCCTCAAAGGCGAGTACCGCTTGATGACCGTCTTTGCTACAGGCACAACGCACGAGAGCAGATCTTTAGCGAGCAACTGGCTGGCCGAAACAATTGATCATTGACCGCTCCATCATGCTCACTAGACACTTGAGGCGAGATTCAGCCGAACGTAAAATCGAAGGCCTGCACGCCGGGGTCAAGGAATTCGATCTCAAAGGTGCGGTCCTCAACCGTGTTCTTTTGCCGAATGAGCTGATAGAGGCGGGGATCCCGAACGATTCCTGTGCCATCGGGAGCAGTGCCGACGCCACAATCGTCGCCAGGTGCCGCGCCATCTAGTGTCACCTTGAAGCGAATCGGCCTGCCGTCCCTCGATGGCGCCATGACAAGATGCAGATCGCGGCTGTGAAAGCGAAAGACTACTCTGCCCGGAGCGGAGACGAGAACGGCACTCGATCTCCCGGCGGAATGGGTTGTTTTGCAATATGGCAGTGAACCCATTCCATGGGCTCTGAAGCGGTGAACGGGAGGCTGCCAGTCAGCATTTCGTACAGCGTTATGCCAAGTGCGTATAAATCGCTCCGCGAATCTACCGAGCGATTCATTCGCCCCGTTTGCTCAGGTGCCATGTAGGGAAAAGTTCCAGCGATGAACTCCGGAGGACCGGGTACTTGGCGCTCGCGCGGAAGGCGCGATGCAATTCCGAAGCCCATGAGGCGGACCTCCTCTGTCGCAGTGTCGAACAGAACATTGGCTGGCTTGACGTCCTTGTGAATGAGCCCCTTTTTGTGCAATCCGCTGAGTGCGCTCGCGAGGCCAACGGCGATTCTTAAAAGCGTCGCGAGTGCCAGGGGGCCAAGGAGAAGCCGGTCAAGGGGTTCACCACCAGGATCTTCGAGCACGATCGCGATCTGTCCGAGATGCTTCGTTACCGCGAGGGGACGAGCGGCCCACGCTGAATCTATTTCATCCCTCAAGGAGTATTCGTACTCTAACTTCTTTAGCGTTTCTACTGAAGGCTTGCTGGACGAAGGGGCAAGCAGCAGGACGGATGCAGAACCGGGTTGGCTCCAGTATTCACCGCGGTAGAGGATAAACTCCTCATCTTCGCGGAGAATGCTCAGAGAAAGTTGGGAGGGGCTCACGACGATTATGCCTCCCGATCAAAGCAGGGGATGATTTATCCGCGTTCGTCTGAATGGAGCAGGAGTTCGGCACTCAAGGGAATTTGTAGGGGGAACCAACGAGCCGCCGCGAACGTGCCGCTCCAGGTAATGACAAATTATACCGTGCGCAGACGATTCGAACGGCAGCGGAAGGTGGCGCGATCAATATCGCGAATTGTCGAACAGGTTGGCAGAGCCGGATTTCGGGAAACGTGGCAGGAGCGACGGGACTCAAACCCGCGGCCTCCTGCGTGACGGGCAGGCGTTCCAGCCGAACTACGCCCCCAAAACCTGCAATTC